>DAIQBC010000142.1:0-6894 GCA_036781345.1 Acidimicrobiales bacterium
AGGTGGCGGCCAAGCGCGACGAGCTCATCGACCGGTGGGGCCTCGAGCACCCCGGCACCGAACCCGATGCGCGGACGATCGCTCGGCTGGAGCGGGCCGCGGTGCTGGCCTCGCGGCCACCGAAGGAGCACGGGATCGACCCGGTCGGGCTCCATCGCGGCTGGGCGGACGAGGCCCGCACCCTCGGCTTGGAGCCGTACGACCTGACGGTCCCGGGACCCGGAACGGGACCGGGACCGGGACCCTGGTCGGGACCAGAACCAGACCAGTATGAAGAGCAGGCCATCGTCACGGAGGCACTCCGGCGTCTGGTCGAGGAGTGCTCGACGTGGTTGCCGGCTGACATCGCCCGTCATGTCGCCACGCTTCTCCCACCCGACGCCGCCCCCGACGCCCGCTCGCTGGTCGAGCTGATCGACCGGATCACCGGCCGGGCCGTCGAACGGTGCCTGGACCTGGGCCCGGAACGACCCGGCCCGGAGCGTCGGGATGGTCGCCCGGTGGCCGAGCACGTCACCGACCGGCACCTGACCACGGCTGATGTCCTGGCCCAGGAACGGGCCCTGACGGACTGGGCCCGCAGCCAGGTCTACCCGCCCGGTCCCGGCAGCGGCGACCGCCAAGCCGACGCCGCGGAGGCCATCGCGGGGCCGGCGCAGCTCGTGCTGGTGGTCGGCCCGGCCGGGACCGGCAAGACCCGCACCACCGCCCACGCCGTCCGCGACCTCCAGGCCCGGGACCGTCCCGTCGTGGGTCTCGCCCCCTCCGGCAAAGCCGCCGACGTCCTCCGCCTGGAGGCAGGGTGCCCAACCGACACCCTGGCCGGGTTCCTCACCCGCCACCGCGAACGCTCCCCGTCCCCCTGGCCCACCGGGACGACCGTGATCATCGACGAAGCCGGCATGGCCGCCACCCAAGACCTGGCCGAGCTCATCGGACTCGCCCGACGGAACTTCTGGCGCATCGTCGCCGTCGGCGACCCCGCCCAGCTCCCCGCCGTCGGACGCGGCGGCCTGTTCGCCCACTGGTGCGACACCGTGCATCACTACGAGCTCGACCACCCCCACCGCTTCCACGAACCCTGGGAAGCCCACGCCAGCCTCGCCCTCCGACACGGCGACCCCGCGGCGGTCGACCTCTACGACCAGCACCACCGCCTCCACACCACCCACCCCGCCCTGCTCCCCCGCCGCGTCGCCGACACCTACCGGGCCCACGTCGACGCCGGCCGCACAATCGCCATCACCACCACCAGCGCCGCCACCGCCCGCGACATCAACCAAGCCATCCAAGCCCAACGACCCCAACGGGAGGGACCGGGCCTGGAGCTAGCCGACGGGACCCGCGCTCTCACCGGAGATCAGATCGCCACCCGCCGCAACGACCCCACCCTGCGCACCACCACCGGCGAACGGGTCCGGAACCGCCAGATCTGGACCGTTGAGCGCGTCGACGAACACGGACAGCTCACCGTGACCGCCCCCGACCGCGGGACCGTCACGCTCCCCGCCGACTACGCCACCCGCCACGTCGAGCTCGGCTGGGCCGTCACCGGCTACGGCAACCAAGGCGACACCGTCGACATCGGCATCGCCGTCATCGAACCCGGCACCACCCGCAACCACACCTACGTCGCCCTCACCCGAGGCCGCCAAGCCAACCACGCCCTCATCCCCGACCCCACCGGCACCCTCGACCCCGCCGACCACCTCACCCAAACCATCAACCGGGCCACCGAACACGAAGCCGCCCTCCCCACCCTCGAACGCCTCCACCACCAAGCCGGCCTCCAACCCCCCGAGATCGACCACGTCCTCGGCATCGACCGCTCCTTCGGCCTCGAGCGCTGACACGTCGCAGCGAGCCACAGCGAGGTTCAAGGTCGTACTCGCGGTCGTGCTCGCGGTCTTGCCACCGGTCGCACTCGGAGAAACCTGCCAGCCCAGACCCGTCGTCGCGGACCGCGCGCGAAGTCCCCGGACGTCCGCGGGCCTAGTAGGTCGACCACCGCCATCGACCCCAGGAGCACCCCATGCCCAACACCAACCCCGCCTCGCCGGCTCTCATCGACCTGCCCACCGTCGCCGAGCGCCTCGGCGTGAACCAGCGCCACATCCGCCGCCTCGTCGCCGAACGGCGCATCCCCTTCCTCAAGTGGGGCCACCTCCTCCGCTTCGACCCCACCGAGATCGAAGACTGGCTCAACGCAGGGCGCGTCAGCGCCCAACGATCAGCGCTCAGAGCGCCTCGATGACGACCTCGGGGTGGGCCGCCCCGTCCCGACCCCACCGACCACCTGGCCGACTCCCTCGGGCGCGAGCGCTAGATGGATCCCCGACCCGCTGGGCAACGCCGATGGGTACGCTCTCATCGATGTCTCGCCTCGATCGGATCACTTCCAACCCGGAGATCTGCCACGGCCAGCCCACGATCCGCGGGCTGCGCTATCCCGTCGAGAACCTGCTCGAGCTGCTCGCCGCCGGGATGTCGATCGACGAGGTCCTCGCTGACCACCCAGACCTGGAGCGCGACGACCTGCTCGCGGCCCTCGAGTTCGGCGCGCTGGCCTCGGGCCAGCGGCGTGTGGTGCCTCTCGGCGCTGCGTGAACTTCCTCGTCGACGCCCAGCTGCCGGCGCGACTGGCTCGGTTCCTCAACGACGCGGGGCACGAGGCGCTCCACACCTCCGAGCTACCAGACGGCAACCGGACCGCTGACGGCGAGATCAACCGACTCGCCGACGCCGGCCGCCGCGTCCTGGTCACCAAGGACCGTGACTTCAGGGACAGCCACCTGCTGCGCGGGACGCCCCGACAGCTGCTCATCGTGACCACCGGCAACATCACGAACGACGACCTCCTGGCCTTGTTCGCAACCCACCTCGACGACGTCGTGAACGCGCTGCACGAGGGGCCGTTCGTGGAGCTCGGCAGCGACCGCCTGATCGTCCATGGCTCCCACGCGCGGGACGCCGAGGATGGCCAGTGAGGTCGCTCCGTACCACTGTGGTACCACTGGCGACGGCAAATCACGGCATATCTCGGTCCTTGGCGGTCAAGAAGCCTTCGTCAGAAATGGCCCCTGACCTGGGCAAACGCTGAAATCCCTGACCCATCGAAGTCGGCGCAGCTCGGTCTCGAAAACCGTTGTGGGCTTCGGTTCACCGTGGGTTCGAATCCCACGCTCTCCGCCACGCGTGCCACGCCCGCGGCCTGGGCGGAGGCGGTGCCGCTGGCCTGTGGAGGATCGCCAGGCCTGCGGGGGCGATCCTCCACAGGCGTGTCGCGTCGCCCACGTGCTCCACACGCGCTGCTCACGGCCTGGTCACACCTGAGCCGGACTCCGCACGGCCAGGCGCCGACCGAACCGACGCCGTCGGGCCGTCACCCCTGACCGCACGAGCTGCTCGAAGCGGGCGACGTCGTCGGCCTGCAGCTTGGCCCCCACCCGGTCGGTGACCTCGAAGCGGTCGATCACGAGGCCGTCGTGGGCGGTGACCTGCGCCGAGCGCACCTCGATGCCTGCTGCCGCGAAGGCCGCGGCCAACGAGTGCAGGAGCCCAGGCCGATCGGTGCAGCGAACCTCGCACATCGTGTGCCAGGGGGAGGCGGTGGAGTCCACTTCCACCTCGGCGTCGGGCAACGCCGCCGTCGTCATCGGCTCGTGGCCCGCGTGCTGGATGGCCTCCGCCAGCTCCTCAGCGATGGGCCGGCCGCCGGCCAGGACATGGAAGGCGTCGAGAACCGAGCCGTCTGGCCACGTGGCCAGCACGGCGTCGTCCACCGGGTGCTGGCGATCGGCCAGCACCTTCGTGATGGCGGCCAGTCGGCCGGCGTCGTCCTGCCAGGCCACGTCGACCCACCAGCCACCGTCGTCGGCATCGGTCACGGTGACGCGCGGCTGCCGCACGGGCGTAGGGTCGAGCAGACGAGCATGGCGGGCCAGCGCCACGGTCGGCGTGCGCAGCACGTAGGCACGAGGCGCCGCCTCGAGCCGCTCCAGCGCACCCCGCTGGTCCCCCAGCAGGTCGGCCGCATCGGCCTTTCGGCGCTCGGCGAGCGAGCGCGCCTCGCTGCCGGTCAGCGTGTCGTCGGCCAGGGCCGCCTGCACCAGCTCGTGGAGCGCGCGCAGCCGCTGCAGCTCCCACCGCTCACGCTCGTCGTTCCGGAGCACGCTGAGCAGATAGAGCCCCCGCGCCCGCTCTGGGGTGTCGAGGTGGGCGGCGAGCTGCAGCACCCGGTCCTCGGTGAGCGCCCCGGGCTGGTGCATGGCGGACCACAGGAGGTCGCGGTCCTCAACCAGCTCCAGGACGGCCCGACGCTCGTCGGCGTCGATGCCGAGGCGCATCAGCACCCGCTCTGACGTGGCACTGACCTCCGGCTCCTCGTCGAGCGACTCCACCAGGAACCCCGCCAGCAGCAGGCGGTCGACGTGCTGGAGGATGCGCACCTCCACCGCCAGCGGGTCCTCCTCATCGAGCAGGCGCAGGCGCTCCATCATCAGCACCGGGCGATGCCCGCCGGTGCCGTCCAACGACGTGGCGTCGCCGACGCGGCGCCGGGAGGCGGCGGCGATCTCCGGGAGGGCGGCCTCGAGCACGCCGGACGCCTCGAGGAAGCGCCACGAGCGACCGTTCCCCCGCTCGATCACGTCGAGCAGGTGCGACGTGAGCTCCGGCGACCACACCACCGTCGCCGGCACAGAGTCGACCAGCCAGTCGAGCAGGTCCGGCTGCGGGCGGCGCCGGGCGAGGAACACGGCGGCGTCGAAGGCGAGCGGCACGGCCAGCTCGGCGGGCGGGCGGGCGGCGAGGCCGACCTCGTCGAGCCCGACGACGAGCCACCCGCCCTCGGGCGGTGGTGTGTCGCGCGGCGTGCCCACCGGCCGGGCCAGGTCGCGTAGCCGGTGGTAGCGGTGCTTGAGGAGCTGCGGCGTGATCAGGGTGGTGGCGAGCACGACGAGGAGCAGCGCCGCGTAGAGGTCGTCGCCGAGCACGCCGTTCTGCAGGCCGATGGTGGCGAAGATGAGCCCTACCTCGCCGCGTGGCAGCATCCCGAGGCCAATGAGCACCTTGTCGCCGGAAGCGCCGAGGGCGCCGAGGGGCGAGAGGAGCTTCCCCACGACTGCGACGAGCAGCAGCACGGCGGCGTCGCGCAGCACCTCGGTGCGGGCGAAGGCGCCGATGTCGGCGTCGATGCCGATCTGAAGGAAGAAGACCGGGATGAAGAGGTGGCCCACTGGGGTCAGCTCGCGCCGGATGCGCTCCGACTGGCGCGCCTTCGACAGGGCGATGCCCGCCACGAAGGCGCCGACGATCGGGGCCAGCTTGGCTAGGTCGGCCAGCTCGGCGAAGCCGAGGGTGAAGGCGAGGGCGAGGGCCACGAGGGTGCCGGTGGATCGCGACACCCGGTCGATCGCTGCGAACAGCGGCGGCGCCACCCGCAGGCCCACGAAGCCGCCGAGCAGCAGGAACAGCACGGCCACGGCGATGATGCCCGCCACCGACAGCACCGACACCGACCCCTCGGTGACGAGGCGCACCACCACCGTGAGCACCACGAGCCCGATCACATCGTCGGCCACCGCCGCGCCGAGCACCACCCGCGCCTCGGTGGTGGCCAGTGCCCGGAGGTCACCGAACACCCGGGCCGTGATGCCGACGCTCGTGGCCGTCAGCGCTGCCCCCACGAACAACGAGGCGTTGGTGCTCTGGCCAAGGAGCAGCATGGAACCCATCCCCAGCCCCATCGGCGCGACCACCCCGATCACGGCGACGAGAAGCGAGGTGCGCCCCACCTTGCGGAGCTCACCGATGTCCATCTCGAGCCCGACGTCGAGCAGCAGCAGGATCACGCCGATCTCGCCGAGCGTGCGGAGCACCTCGTCGCCGCCGCCCACCGCGTTGAGGAGCGACGGTCCGACGAGGATGCCGGCCACGATCTCACCGACCACGGCCGGCACACCCACACGCTCAGCCAGCTCGGCTGCCACCTTGGCGGCCACCAGGACGATCAGGATGTGGCGCAGGATCTCGGCGATGTCCATGGGTTGACGTCAGTCGGTGGAGTGAGGGAGCCGGACGCGAGCCGGGGTGGACACGGGCGATCGCCGTGTCCACCCCGGGCGGATCGGGTCGGGAAGGGTCTACCCCTCGTGGCTGTCGTGGACGCTGCCGCGGGATGAGCCTACGAGCGGTCGCTCGCCGACCTCCGGATCGGAGTGCTCGATGGCGAACTCGAACTCCGGATAGGCCAGGGCCCCCATCTCGGGCAGATCGAGGCCGTTGATCTCGTCCGCCTCGCTCGAGCGGATGGGGGTGATCTTGTCGCTCAGCTTGAACCAGAGGTAGCAGAGCCCACCCATCACGACCCAGATCACGGCCACCCCGATGGCCTGGGAGCCGAGCTGACGGAGACCGAGCGAGAAGTCGGTGAGGATCCCGGTGATCCCGGCCGCCTCCCCCGCGGCTCCCTTGGTGGTGAGGTTCCAGCCGGCGCCGTAGGTGCCGTTGGCGAAGATGCCCACGGCCAGGACGCCGAACGAGCCGCACACTCCGTGCACGGAGATGGCGCCGACGACGTCGTCGATGCCACGCCGCTCGAAGAAGTAGATCGACTCGATCACCAGGATGCCGGAGATGATGCCGATGACGGCAGCCGCCGGTGGGCTCACGAAGGCACAGGGGGCCGTGATGGCCACGAGACCTCCGAGCATGCCGTTGGCCATCATCCCCGGGTCGGGCTTGTCGTTCTTCAGCATGATGTACAGCATCGCGGTCACCGCGCCGAACGCCCCGGCGATGGCCGTGTTGGCCGCCACCACGGCGAACTGCACGTCGGTGGCGGCGAAGGTGGAGGCGGCGTTGAAGCCGAACCAGCCGAACAGCAGGATGAAG
>DAIQBC010000143.1:0-6893 GCA_036781345.1 Acidimicrobiales bacterium
GTGGCCTTGCCCGTCTGCAGGAGGGTGAGCAGCTCGAAGGTCTCATCCTGGGTGCCGAAGCCGCCGGGAAGGCAGACGAAGGCCGAGCTCTCCTTCAGCAACATGAGCTTGCGGGTGAAGAAGTACTTCATGGCGACGGCCCGATCGCCGCCGGCGATGATGTTGCTGGGCTTCTCCTCGAAGGGAAGGCTGATGCTGATGCCGATGGCATGGTCGGGCCCGGCTCCCTCGGCGCCGGCCTGCATGATCCCGGGCCCCGCTCCGGTGATGACGTCCCAGCCCTGCCCAGCCAGCGCCCGGGCCAGGTCGCGCGCCTGCAGGTAGAGCGGGTCCTGGGGGTGGGTGCGGGCGGAGCCGAAGATCGTCACCTTCGGCGTGCCCCGCAGCGGGGCAAACATCGCGAAGGCGGCTCGCATCTCCCGCAAGGCGGCGGCGGTGATCTTGAGGTCGAGGCGGTCGGCTCCGTCACCGGCCAGCCCCTGCGCCGTGCGCAGGATGTCTCGTAGCACGTCTCGGTCGGCCGTGGCACCCGATGCATCGAGGAGCTGCTGCACGAGATCCTCGGCCATGGCCTCAGAGCCTGGCACGAGTACCGTGCCCGCCGTGGCCACCTGCCGGCGCTGCGGCACCACCGACCCCGACGACGCCGGCGGGGTCGGCCTGCCACAGGGGTGGTCGCTCGAGACGACGGCGCGTGGGGTCGCACGGCTGTGCCGTACTTGCACGCGGGAGCACGTGCGGGACATCGAGGCCAAGCTCGACGAGGATTGGTGGGCCTGACTCGCCGTGCGGAGCGTGTTACGGCGCAGTGGAGAGCGCCGGGCGTCCGTAGAGGGTGGTGCGCTGCTCGAGGCGCCGACCCAACGGCTCGACCCACGAGCGGAAGCCCGCCTCGTCCATCATCGTGCCGTGGCTCGCGCCGGCCGCCCGGGAGATGTTCTCGTCCATGAGTGTGCCCCCGAGATCGTTGGCACCGGCTTGCAGAATCTGTGTAGCTCCGCCGCGGCCCATCTTCACCCACGACACCTGGATGTTGTCGATCCAGCCCCGGTACGCGATGCGACCCACCGCGTGCATGAGGAGTGCCTCACGGAACGTCGGCCCTCGCCGAGCCTTGCGCTGGAGGTAGATCGGCGCCGCCATGTGCACGAACGGCAGGGGCACGAACTCGGTGAAGCCGCCCGTCTCCTTCTGCAACGAGCGGGTGCGCACGAGGTGCCGGGCCCACGAGCGGGGCTGCTCTACGGCGCCGAACATGATCGTGACGTTGGAGCGCAGCCCGACGCGATGGGCGGTGCGGTGGGCGTCGAGCCACTCCTCGGTGTCGATCTTGTCGGGGCAGAGCACCGCGCGAACGGGGTCGTCGAGGATCTCCGCCGCAGTCCCGGGGAGCGTCTTCAGCCCGGCGTCCATCAGGCGCCGGAGGTACTCTTCCAGGGGTTCGCCGAGGCGCTTGGCCCCTTCCGTGACCTCGAGGGCGGTGAAGCCGTGGATGTGGATGTCCGGGGCGACGTCGTGGACGGCTCGGGCCACGTCGATGTAGTACTCGCCGTCGAAGTCCGGGTGGATCCCGCCCTGGAGGCACACCTCGGTGGCGGCGTCGGCCACCGCTTCCAGGACTCGTCCCTGGATGTCCTCGAGGGTCAGCAGGTAGGGCGAACCCCGAAGGTTGAGCGACAAGGGCCCTTTCGAGAAGCCGCAGAACCGGCACTTGAAGGTGCAGACGTTGGTGTAGTTGATGTTCCGGTTGCGGACGTAGGTCACGACATCGCCCACAGCGGCCCGCCGCAGCTCGTCGGCCACCTGGGCGACAGCCGCCACCTCGGCGCCCCGTGCCGCGAAGAGCGCGGTGATCTCGTCCTCGCCCACCTCTTGGCCGAGCAGCACCCCCTCGAGCACCTCGCCCACCGGGCCGCGCCAGCCCAGGCGGCCGGACTCCGGCACCAGGACGACAGGATCCACCGGAGCTCCCGAGTACCAGGCCGTGTTGCGCCGGCCGATCTGCACCACCTCGGCGCCGGTGCCGGCCTCCACCGCGGCCTTGATCTTCTCCGGGAAGACCCCCCCGGGGTCGTCGCGCCCGAGACCCTCGGCGTCGCTGCGGTCGAGCACCGGGAACCGGGTGGCGGGGTCGAACCACCGATCCGGGTTGAGGGCGTACTCGGGGTAGACCGTGAGGCGCGGTGCCATGGCGAAGCCCCGCTGCTCGGTGACGGCCCGTAGCCGATCGAGCGCCGGCCACGGGCGTTCGGGGTTGACGTGGTCGACGGTGAGCGGCGACACGCCACCCCAGTCGTCGATCCCCGCGTCCAGCAGGTGGCCGAAGTCATCAGACAGGTTGGGCGGCGCCTGCAGGTGCACCTCCGGGGGGAGGATCAGGCGGGCCAGGGCGATGGCCTGGAGGTACTCGTCCTCGGGGCACGCCGCAGCTGCGTGCATGGCCGTGCCGGCCTTGGGCAGGAAGTTCTGGACGATCACCTCCTGCACGTGGCCGTGGCGACGATGGGACGAGGCGATGGCCTCCAGCGCGTCGATGCGGTCAGCGACATCCTCCCCGATCCCGACGAGGATCCCCGTGGTGAACGGGATGCCCAGCTCCCCGGCGGCGTCGAGGGTGGCCAGACGACGAGCGGGCACCTTGTCCGGCGCCCCTCGATGGCAGTCGAGGTCGTCCCGCAGCGACTCGAGCATCATCCCCTGGCTGGGTGCCACCTGACGCAGAGCGGCCAGCTCCGGGTGACCCAGCGCACCGGCGTTGGCGTGGGGCAGCAGGCCCGTCTCCTCGAGCACCCGGCCGGCCATCGCCGCCAGGTAGTCGACCGTGGACGCGTAGCCGTGCTCGTCCAGCCAGGAGCGGGCCACCGGGTAGCGGTCCTCCGGTGCCTCGCCCAGCGTGAAGAGCGCTTCGTGGCACCCGGCCGCGGCACCGGAGCTGGCGATCGCCAGGACCTGGTCGGGGGTGAGGAAGGGGGACTCGAGGCGGGCGGGTGGTTGGGCGAAGGTGCAGTACCCGCAGCGGTCTCGGCACAGCATCGTCAGCGGGATGAACACCTTGGGGGAGAAGGTGACCCGGCGCCCGTGGGCTTCGTCGCGCCGCGCTCGGGCGCGAGCGAGGAGCGTGGGGAGCGCCAGGCGGGCGAGGTCCTGCGGCGCTTCGGTCCCGTGCATGGCGGCACCCTATCGTCGCCCCTAGGACGCAGACCCCTCTGGCGGTGCGGCCTCGGCCGCGGTCAGCCGGCCGCGGCCCGGTCGGCGATCCACAGGACCCGATCGGCGTCGACATGGGTACCCGGGCAGCTCGGATCGCTGGCCCGCACCCGTGCCAAGGCGTCGTGCTTGTCCTCGCCCGCCACGGTGACGATCACGAGGCGCGCCCGGGCGATGCCGGCAAAGGTGAGCGTCATGCGCGGGTGGGGGTTTCGTCCGGTCGGATCCTCGTTCATCACCACCAGGCGTCCGGGATCGGCATCCATGCCGGCTGATCCGGGGAAGAGTGACGCGGTGTGGCCGTCGGCCCCGAGGCCCAGGTGGACGACGTCGAGCTTCCCGAGCTCGCCCAGGCGAAGCTGGTAGGGGTCCGGACCCTCCTCACAGAACATCGGGTAGTTGGCGTTCACTGCTCCTACCTGCTCGAGCAGAGCCACGCGCGCCAAGTGGTAGTTGGACTCGGGTGACTCATGGGGAACGCAGCGCTCGTCGCCCCAGTACACGTCGACCTTCCACCAGTCGATCTGGGTGCCGGCGTCGTCAGCGAGCCGCTCGTAGCAGGCCCGGGCCGTGTCCCCACCGGAGACGGCCAACGAGAAGCCGTCGTGGGGTCGGGCGTGGAACGCCTCGATGACCCGTTCCGCGAACTCGCCGGGCACATCATCCACGACCACCAGCTCGCCGTGCACCAGAGCCTCAGCCCGCACCCAGCTCGGCCGCCTTGGTGCCGAGCACACCGATGAGCTCGTCGAACGACTTGGCGAAGGCGGCCACGCCCTGCTCCTCGAGGACCGTGGCCACGTCGTCGAGGTCGACCCCGATGTCGCCCAGCGCGTCAAGGCGGGCCTGGGCGTCGGCGGGGTCGACGTCGACCGTGCGCATCGTGGTGCCATGGTCGAGGAAGGCATCGAGGGTCTCCTCGGGCATGGTGTTCACCGTGTCCGGGCCGATGAGCAAGTCGACGTAGCGGGTGTCGGGGTAGGCGGGGTTCTTGGTCGACGTCGACGCCCAGAGGGGCCGTTGCACACGAGCGCCCCGGGCGACGAGCGCCTCCCAACGGGAGCCGCTGAAGGTGCTCCGAAAGCGCTGGTAGGCCACCTGGGCCTGAGCCACCGCACCAGTCCCCCGTAGGGCCAGAGCACCGGCGGTGCCGATCTCCTCGAGCCGTCGATCGATCTCGGTGTCGACTCGCGAGATGAAGAAGCTGGCCACGCTCGAGATGCCGCTGAGGTCACCCTCGGCCTGCTCGAGACCGGCCAGATAGGCCTCCATGACCTCGGCGTAGCGGTCGAGGCTGAAGATGAGGGTGACGTTGATGCTGCGCCCTTCACCGATCATGGTCCGTATCGGCGCGATCCCCTCGGCGGTGCCCGGGATCTTGACGTAGAGGTTGGGTTCGGCGATCACCTCGTGTAGGCGGCGGGCCGCGGCCTCGGTGCCGGAGGGGTCCCGGGCGAGGTCAGGTGCGACCTCGACCGACACGTACCCGTCGAGGCCCTCACTGGCGTCGTAGACGGGACGCAACAGCGACAAGGCCCCCTCGATGTCCGTGGTCACGAGGTCCCAGTAGGCATCGGTGACCGAGGTACCCGCGCCCATGAGGTCACCGAACTGCTCGTCGTAGTCCGACCCTGAGCTGATGGCCTTCTGGAAGATCGAGGGGTTCGAGGTCAGACCACGGATGCCACGGTCCACCCACTCGGCCAGCTCGCCGCCGCGGAGCCAGCCTCGGCGCAGGTTGTCGAGCCACGGGCTCTGGCCGAGGTCGTGCAGCTCGTGCAGTCGTGTCGAATCGATCACACCGGTTCCTCCAGGTCGCGGATGAGCTGGCGGGCCCGGTCCGCCACGTGCTCGGGGGTGAACCCGAGCTCGGCCAGCACGCGGTCGCCGGGGGCCGATGCACCGAAGCGGTCGATGGCCACGCTGTCGTCGGCCCAACGCTCCCAGCCGAACGACGTGCCCGCCTCGATCGACAGCGTGGCCACTGCGGGCGGCAGCATGGCGTCCTGGACCGTGTCGGGCTGCTCGGCGAAGAGGTCCCAGCAGGGGAGCGATGTCACCTGAGCCCGGATGCCCTCGGCGGCCAGGAGCTCGGCGGCGGCCAACGCCACGTGGACCTCGCTGCCGGTGCTCACGAGAACGATGTCGGCGCCGTCCACCGGTCGGAGGACGTGGGCGCCCTGGGCCAGGCTCACGCCTGCGGTTCCGTCCAGCACCGGGAGGTCCTGGCGCGACAGGATCAGCGCCGTGGGGCCGTCGTGCTCGACGGCCAGCCGCCACGCTTCCGCCGTCTCGTTGGCATCGGCGGGGCGGATGACGCGGAGACCCGGGATGGCGCGGAGGGCGGCGATCTGCTCCACCGGCTGATGGGTGGGACCGTCCTCACCCACCCCGACGGAGTCGTGCGTGAAGGAGTAGATGACCTTGGCCCGGGACAGCGCGGCGAGGCGCACCGACGGGCGGCAGTAGTCGCTGAACACGAGGAAGGTGCCGCCCACCGGCAGGACGCCGCCGTGGAGTGCCATGCCGTTCATGGTGGCGGCCATGGCGTGCTCGCGGACACCGAAGTGGAGCTGTCGCCCGGAGGGCTCACCCGCTGCCTGCACGCCGTGGCCAGTCAGCTTGCTGCCGGTGTTGGCCGTCAGGTCGGCGGCCCCGGCCACGAGGGAGGGCACGACCTCGGCCAGCGCCTGCAGGACCTGCCCGCTGGCCACGCGGGTCGCGATGGCCTCGCCGGGGGTCCACCTGGGCAACGCGGTGGCCCAGCCCGGGAGTCCCTGTGCTGCGAGCACCGCCTCCAGCACCCCTCGGTCGTCGTCGTAGGCCTCGCGGCGCTTCTCCCAGGCCTCACGTTCGTGTGCGCCACGCCCGCCGGCCGACTGGTACAGCTCGCGCACCTCAGCCGGCACGAAGAACGGCTCATCAGGCAGGCCCATGACCGCCTTGGCCTCCCTGATCTGGGCGTCCTTGAGCGCGTAGCCGTGGGCGGCGGGGTCGTCGGTGTGGCTCGGAGACGGGAAGGCGATGTGGGTGCGCAGGATGACCAGCGACGGCCGGTCCTCCTGAAGCACGGCACGGCGGAGCGCCCCCTCGATGGCGTCGAGGTCGTCCGCCGACTCGCCGAGGTTCTCGACGTGCCAGCCGTAGGCGGCAAAACGGGCCGCGGCATCGTCGTCGAGCGCCAGCTCGGTGGGCCCGTCGATGGTGACGTGGTTGTCGTCGTAGACGCACACCAGGCGCCCGAGTCCCAGATGGCCGGCCAGGGATGCCGCCTCGTGGGACAGGCCCTCGGAGAGGTCGCCGTCGCCCACGATGCAGTAGGTGCGGTGGTCGACCAGATCAGCGCCGAAGCGGGCGCGCAGCTCGCGCTCGGCGATGGCCATGCCCACCGCGTTGCCGAGCCCCTGGCCCAGCGGACCGGTGGTGACCTCGATGCCGTCGGTGTGACCCCGCTCGGGGTGGCCCGGGGTCTTCGACCCCCACTGCCGGAAGGCCTTGAGGTCATCGAGGGTGAGGTCGTAGCCGGTGAGGTGGAGCATCGAGTAGAGCAGGATCGACGCGTGCCCCGCCGACAGCACGAAGCGGTCGCGGTCGGGCCACCAGGGGTCGCTGGCGTCGTACTTGAGGACGCGCGTCCACAGCACGTGGCGCCGGAACAGCCGACGGTCGTCGGCGCCCATTGCCTG
>DAIQBC010000144.1:0-6820 GCA_036781345.1 Acidimicrobiales bacterium
GGGATCAACGGAGCCGGGGGTGGCGGTGGCGATGGCGGGTAGGTGGCGGGGGCCGGCATCGTCGCCAAGGCGGCGAAGGCCTCGGTCTGCTTCTTGGTGAGGGACCGCACCATGACGAGGGCGAGCAGCGCGGCGGTGATCAGGACGAGGTGACCCCGGCCTGCCGCGCGATCGCTGTCGGCCAGCGTCTGGATGTCGCGCAGTGAGGTGACGACGAAGTTCCCGTCGCTGTCAACCGGGGTCTGCGCGCGCCCGGCGAACAGGAGGAGGGCGCCCAGCCCCAACGCCACGCCCCACAAGATCGGAAGGGCGGACCCCCTGGCCCGGCGACCCTCCGGGCGCGCCGTCAGGTCGGAGGCCTTGCTGCTCTGGAAGATCTGGATCGTCGGGAGCACGAGGTTGGCCAGCGGCACGAACCAGCCGCCGATGGCCCAGCCAGGTGCGAGGCCGCCCCGCGCGCCGAGCCGCTGGGCGTTCCTGGCGTGGCGGAACTGCCAGATGATGAACACGACGCCGGTGGCGAGGATCAGCAGACCGTGGAGGCCGGCAAGGGCCGCCACGGTCCTGTCGGCGTCGACCAGCTCCTGGGTGTCGGGAAAGGGGACCGAGGAGCCGATGACGTCGTCGAGCAAGCCGGCACGGGAGAACCGCGAAGCGGCCGCCCCCATCTGCACCAGGGCGACCACCCCGAACAGCACGACCAGCGCGGTCGAGAGGCCCTTGAGCCCGACCATCGGCGGTCCGCTGATCGACGACGTGGCGTAGGGACCCACAGGACTCCAACTGGCCGAGCTGGGCGGCGGGGGCAGGTGGTCGCTCATGGGTGGCTCATCTCCCGGTGAAGGTGGCGTGGCCTGGTCCGTGCTCGAGGAACGACTGCACACCGATGCGGGCGTCCTGGGTGGTGAAGGCCTCCGCAAAGAGCTGCTGCTCGAGGTCGAGACCGCCGTGCAACGTGATGTCGAGACCTCGATCGATGGCCCGCTTGGCCAGGCCGTGCGCAACGGTGGCGCCCGCGGCGAGCGCCGCCGCCTTGTCGATGGCGCGGTCGAGCACCTCCTCGGCCGGCACGACCTCGTCCACCAAGCCCATGGCGAACGCCTCCTCGGCCCGCACCTGGCGACCGGTGAAGATGAGGTCCTTGGCCACCGCCGGTCCCACCAGCCGCGCCAGGCGTTGGGTGCCGCCCCCGCCGGGGATGATCCCCAGGAGGATCTCGGGCTGCCCCAACCGGGCCTTCTCGCTGGCGATGCGGAAATCGCACGCCAGCGCCAGCTCGCAACCACCCCCAAGCGCGAAGCCCGAGATGGCGGCGATGGTGGCCCGGGGGATGTCGGCCACCGCGTTCAGGGCCCGCAGGAAGAGCTGACCGATCAGCTCCGCCTCTGCTCGGGTGATGACCTCGGTCGGCACTTCCACCGACCGGAACTCGGAGATCTCCGCCCCCGCGGCGAAGATCCGATCACCGCCGGTGAGCACCACCGCTCCCGGCGGTTCGGTGCGCAGCCCCTCAGCGACCACCGTCAGCTGCAGAAGCAGCTCCTTCGAGAGCGCGTTCACCTTGGGGTTGTCGAGCCGGACCACCGCCACGCCATCCGGCCGGCGTTCGACGAAGACGAGGGGCGACGACATGGGCCGGGACGCTAGCCAGTGCCAGGGTGGACGTGCGGCGATCAGGCCGGGGGCAGCAGCTGCTCGGCGGCCGTCCAGGGGTCGAGGTCGCGGCGCGCCACGGAGACGGCGAGCTGCTCGAGGGCCGGACCACCGGAGGCCTGCGCCCGCTCCCGCAGGAGCGCGGCCAGGATGTGCACGAGCTCCTCGGACACCCGGGCCGCTCGGCGGGACTCGAGCTGGGCCGACGTGCTCAGGTGGGCCCGGTGGGCTTCGATGGCCGCCCAGAGCTCCGTCACGCCTGCCCCCGTGACGGCGACGGTGGACAACACGGGCGGCCGCCAGCCCCCGGCGGCAGTGAGGTCCAGCATCCGGGCCAGATCGCGGCGGGTCTCCTCGACGCCGGGGCGATCGGCCTTGTTGATCACGAAGACGTCGGCGATCTCGAGCAGACCGGCCTTGTTGGCCTGCACTGCGTCACCCCAGCCGGGGTTCACCACCACGACGGTGGTGTCAGCCGCCCCCGCCACCTCGACCTCCACCTGCCCGACCCCGACCGTCTCGATCAGGACCCACGGCCAGCCGGTGGCGTCGAGCGTGCGCACGCCCTCGAGGGTGGCCAGCGAGAGGCCGCCAAGGTGGCCCCGCGTGGCCATCGAGCGGATGAAGACACCGTCGTCGGTGGCGTGGTCGGCCATACGCACCCGGTCACCGAGGATGGCACCACCCGAGAACGGGGACGACGGGTCGATGGCCAGCACTGCTACCCGCCCACCGCCGGACCGGATCTCCTGGATCAGGGCGTTCGTGAGCGTGGACTTGCCAGCGCCGGGGGCCCCTGTGATGCCGACCGTGTAGGCGCGGCCGCCCGCGGGGTGCGTGAGACGGCTCAAGGCTCGGGCCGGCGGGCCACCCCGCTCCACCAGCGTGAGGAGCCTGGCCAGCGCGCCCCGGTCGCCCGATCGGGCGTGGTCCAGGAGAGAAGCGACGTCCTCGGTCATGCCCGACCGACGTTACCGGTGGGTCAGAGCGAGACCGGTGTGCCGTCGAGCAGGGTCTCGCCCACGTTGACGACCTCCGTCACACCCTCGACCCGGTCCCTGAGGATCCGCTCGATGCCGGCCTTGAGGGTGACGGTGGACGCCGGGCAGCTCACACAGGCCCCCACCAGCTCCACCTGCACCACACCCGTCTCCACGTCGACGCCGCGCAGGAAGATGTCACCGCCATCGGCCTGGATGGCCGGGCGGATCGCCTCGATGGTGGCTCTGACCTTCTCCTCGATCACGGACCGGGCTCCTCAGGGGGTTCCATGGTCGCACGGGGAACGCCGACGACCAACCTCACCCTCTCCAACCGCGGCTGGCCGACCCGTGTTCCCGCAGCCCGCCGCGTACGATGCCCGGGCATGTCCGCCCCCGCCGCAGGAGCCGTGGTCCTGCTGGCCCATCAGGGTGGGTGGGACGAGCTTGCCTTCGTCGCGCTGCCGATCCTGCTCTTCGCCGGCCTGCTCGTCATCGCCAACCGACGGGCCACGCGCGCCCAGGCGGAGCGAGCTGGCGAGCCGGATCACCCGAGCTCCGACCAGTAGTGCCCGTCCTCACCCGCGCGCTCCAGGACGACGAGATCGACCTCGCCCAGCGGCCACGCCATGACGTGGTGGTGGAGGTGGCCGACCGCGTCGACCGCTTCACCGCCGCCCGCGGGCCCTTCGCGAGCTACGAGCGCACCCTCACACGCACGAGGGGCGGGCTGACCGAGACGATCACCTACGAGCTGGCCCCGATGGTGTGGCCGTTCCCCTTCGCCGGCCTCTACCGACGGGCGCTCCGCCAGCGGGGCGCCCAAGGGGGCAAGCCGTGGTGGTCCCCCCCGGAGACGCCCGACGCCCAAGCCGCCACGGCGCTCGGTGCACTGTGCGCGCTGGCCGTGGTGCTCGGCTACATCGGCACCCTGCTCTCGCAGACCATCACCTTCGCGGCCGACGAGTTCGCGGCCAGCAAGACCGACCAGGGCGCCACCCTCGCGGCGGTGCGGATCGGCGTGCTGGGCGCGCTCGCCCTCACCGCCCTGGCCGACCGCCACGGCCGCCGGCGGGTGCTGCTCGCCTGCGCCGGGGCGGGGTGCGTCATCGCGGCGCTCAGCGGGCTGGCCCCGAACCTCATCGCCCTCGGGGGTGCCCAGACCCTCGTGCGCGGCCTGGCGACCGCCGGCGGCATCCTCGTGGTCATCGTCGCCGCGGAGGAGATGCCGGCCGGATCCCGAGCCTTCGCCATCACGCTGATCAGCGCCGCGGGTGCCTTCGGGGCTGGGCTCTGCCTCATGGCACTGCCCCTGGCCGATGTCGGCGAGTGGGGCTGGCGGCTGGTGCTCGGGGCGGCCATCCTGCTGCTCCCGATCGTCCGACGGGTGTCCCGTCACCTCCCTGAGAGTCGTCGTTACAACACGGCTCACGCCGAGGTGGGCATGACCGGTCATGGCCGCCGCTTCTGGTTGTTGGCCGTCTCGTCGTTCCTCCTCGCACTGTTCACGGCGCCGGCGTCCCAGCTCCTCAACGAGTTCCTCCGCAACGAGCAGGGCTTCTCGGCACTGCGCATCACGATGTTCAGCCTCATCACCAACACCCCGGGCGGGATCGGCCTGGTCGTCGGAGGCCGTCTGGCCGACAATCGCGGTCGACGACTCGTCGGTGCCGTCGGCGTGTTCGGCGGCACCCTGCTGACCGTGCTCATGGTGCTGTTGGGCGGGTGGCCGATGTGGGGCCTTTCGATGGCGGGCGCCATCGTCGGAGCCATGGTCGTGCCGGCCCTCGGCGTGTACGGCCCCGAGCTGTTCCCCACCGCGCTGCGGGGTCGCGCCAACGGCATCATCTCCATCCTCGGCGTGACGGGCAGCGTCATCGGGCTGGCCACCGCCGGCTACCTGTCCGATCGGTGGAACGGCCTCGGGCCGGCACTGGCCGTGCTCGCCGTCGGCCCGCTGCTCATGGCCGGGTTGGTGCTGGCTGCCTACCCGGAGACGGCTCATCTCGAGCTCGAGGACATCAACCCCGAGGACCGACTCGGACCTGGTCCGGTCCCGTCGGCGGCACCGGCGGCCCGGACGACACCGGTAGATTGACCTTCGTGCCTGCGCCTGCCCCCCGGCTCCGACGCGCCTTCCCCGCCGTCCTGGCGCTCGCCCTTCTGGGCGGTGCCTGCACCGGGGAGCGCCCCTCGCTGTCGGAGGTACCCGCGCGGCTCCCCACCACCGAGCAGGCGACGACAACCACCGAGCCAGCACCAACGGGAGCGCGACGGGCCCAGGCCAACGGTCCGAGCATCGACGTGTTCGCCAGCGAGGACGCGCCGACCCCCGATCGCCAGATCGTCTCCGGGGTGGACACCTCCGTCGACACCATCCCTGTGGTGTTCCTCGTGAAGAGCACGGGCGACGACCGCGTCGAGGTGTACCTGCCGGTGCGCCCGAACGGCAGCATCGGGTGGGTCAACGCTGACGACGTCACCATCATGAGCGTGCCGTACCGGATCGAGGTCACGATCACCGAGCACCGGATCCGGGTGTACGAGGGCGACACCGTGCTCGTGGACGAACCGGTGGGCGTGGGCCGGGCCGAGGTCCCGACCCCGGGCGGCATCTACTACCTGAAGGAGCTGCTCCAGCCGCCCAACCCCAACGGCGTCTATGGCACGTACGCCTACGGGCTGTCCGGGTTCTCCAACGTGCTCGAGAGCTTCAACGGAGGGTCCGGCGTGATCGGCATCCACGGCACGAACGACCCCAGCTCCATCGGCACGGACGTGTCGCACGGCTGCATCCGGCTGAACAACGCGGTGATCGAACGGCTCGTGAACGAGATCGGCCTCCCGCTGGGGACCCCCGTGGAGATCCTTGCGTGACCCGACGTCGAACCCGCCGGGTCGGTCTCGTCTTGCTGCTGGTGGCAGGCGCCGCCTCGTGCGGCGACGACGGCGGCGCCCCGCCCGCCGCCTCCGATACGACCACGACGCTGCCGGCCTCGCTGCCACCGGCCAGCGCCCTCGATCTCGAGCCCTACTTCGGCGCGTCCCTGGCTGAGCTGGGGCTTCGACTCACCGACCGAGGAGGGCTCATCGACCGGCGCGGGGGCGGCTACGAGCCCTCCGCCACCGGTGACCACCTTGCCCTGTACGTGGAACCCATCGGCGACCGCACCCAGGCGCAGTACATCTCGGGCATCCGCGACGTCGCCGTGGTGTTCGCCGACGTGTTCGAGCGCTGGCCCGGGCTCGCGTCCTACGACGTGTGCCAGGAGCCGGTCGCCCCCGCGGGCGGCCAGGATGTCGAGGATCTGCCCGTCACCCAGATCGAGATCACGAGGCAGCAGGCAGCCGTCATCGACTGGGACACGGTGTCGGTGGCCGAGCTCGTGGGCGCGGCCCAGGCCGAGCCACCGGGGTTGGCCGTTCGAGTGAGCAGCGCGCTAGCTGACGACCCTGCGTACGAGGCCATCTTGGCCGAGGCCCTGGGAACGCCCTGAGGACCGCCACCGTCGCGCAGGCGGTCGCTAGAGGGCGGTGATCCACTTCCTGACCGCGTGCGCCACGACCTCGTCTGCACCCTTGAGATCGTGGCCCTTCCCCTCCAGCCACACGTGGGTGACCGGCCCCGCGATGGTGGCGGTGTGGGCCTCGAGCTCGGCGGGAGCCCCGAAGGCATCGCGGGTGCCGGAGATGAACAGGCACGGTAGGTCGAGCGAGGGCAGATGCTCCACGCGCAGCTTCTCCGGCTTCCCCGGGGGGTGCAGCGGGTAGCTGATCAGCACGAGCCCGGCGGCCGGCAGGCCCTCGGCCACCGCTATCGAGCAGATGCGGCCTCCCATCGACCGTCCGCCCAGCACGATCTGCGCGGGGGCCACGCCGGAGCGGTCTGCGAGCAAGCCTGCCTCCTCCCTCACACAGGCCAGCAGCTTGGGCGCTCGGTCGGGTGCTCGACGGCCCTCCCGGCGGTAGGGGAAGTCGGCCCGGTGCACCGGGAGCGGCGCCAGGGCGGCCTCGATGGCCACCAGGCTCGGGTGGCTGGCGGCGCTCCCAGCACCCGGGAACAGCAGGACAGCGGCTGGCCCGCGACGGCTCATGACGCCAGCAGGATGCGGCGGGCCTCGGTGAGGTCGGCGATGCGCCGCGCCGCGCCATCCGAGTCACCCCCGTGGTCGGGGTGTGCGATCCGG
>DAIQBC010000145.1:0-6817 GCA_036781345.1 Acidimicrobiales bacterium
GCCGGCGTTGGCGAACTGGAAGGCCGCCTCCCCACCGACGGTGAACGGCTTGCTCAGGCGGCCCATCGTGTCGCGGCAATGGGTTGGCTGCCCGCGGTCGCACGCATCGCACAGGCCGCAGCTGCCGAGGGTGGTGAGCACGACGTGGTCGCCCACCTTCACCTTGCGGACGCCGTCGCCCACCTCCTCCACCACGCCGGCGCCCTCGTGGCCGAGCACCACCGGCGTGGGGAACGGGATGGTGCCATCGAGCACGGACACGTCGGAGTGGCACAGCCCGGCGTTGACGATGCGGACCACGACCTCGTGCGGCCGGGGTCCACGCACCTCGACGTCATCGCGGACCTCGAGCTCGCCGGTCCAGACCAGCCCTCTCATGACGGGCTCAGCACCTGGCCGGGGAGGCCGGCGTCGGTCTGCAGCTCGCCGTCGATCACGATGGGCACGCCGTTGACGATGGTGGCGTGCACGCCGCGCGGCTTGGAGGTCCAGCGGGCGGCACCGTTGGGGAAGTCGTGGGCCAGCACCTTCTCGTCGGGCCCGACGGTGTCGGGGTCGAAGATCATGATGTCGGCGGCGTAACCGACCAGCAGCAGGCCGCGGTCGGTGAAGCCGCACAGCGCCGCGGGGATGGCCGTGATCTGCCGCACACCCTCCTCGAGGGTGAACCCGCCCCACTCGCGCACCCAGTGCTGCAGGAACCAGGTGTGGGCCTCGGCGCCGTCGTCACGGTCGAGGTGGGCGCCGCCATCGGAGGTGCCGACGATCATGTGCGGGTCCGCCTGGGCGATCTTGGTGCCCTCGATCCACTCCTCGGTCTCCGTCTTCCAGAGGAACTCCACCGCGAGGTCCTCAGAGGCGGCGATGTCGAGGAAGGCGTCGGTGGGATGGACGCCCCGCTCCGCCGCGATGTCGAGGATCGAGCGGCCGAGCAGCTTGTCGTTCTCGGGCCGGCCCACCTTGTTGACGTGCAGCACCGCCCAACCCGGGGGCGGCAGCGTGGGTCCGGCGGCGGGGTCGCGGTTCGGGTTGTCGACGGAGTCGCGCACCGCGTCCCGGAACGCGGGGTCGGCAACGAGGGCGAGGCGCTCGGCCACGGTGGTCGCCTCGGTGAAGAGCCGGTTGAGCTGTAGTGCGCCCTCGTACAGCTTGGTGCCGGCGGCCAGGTCGAAGGTGCGGTTGAACGGCTTCGACATGGCCATCGAGTACACGGCTGCGCCCCGCGCGGTGGCCTCGTCGACGAAGCGCTTGGCGTTGTCCCAGCCGGCGGTGGGGGCATCGACCTTCGAACGGGCGCCGAGGCCCTGGATGATCACCGGCATGCGCGAGCGCAGCGACATGTCGATCAGCAGCTGCTCGTCCTCGGGCGTGATGCCTCCGACGGCGGAGGCCGGCAGGTAGGCCAACGAACCCGGGCCCGCGTGCCCGGCCGCCTCGGCCAGGGCGCTGAGCTCCTCGAGGCTCGAGAGCCGAGACGGAACCGGCCGGTCGGCCGAGTCGAAGTGGGTGGGCGAGTGGGTGGAGCTGAAGCCCGCCGCGCCGGCGACCATGGCCTCGCGCACGAGGCCGGCCATCTGCTCGATCTCCTCGGGCGTGGCCTCGCGCTCCTGGGCGGCGGCACCCATGACGTAGCGACGCAGGGCGCAGTGCCCGACGTAGAAGGCAGCGTTGATGCCGATCCTCCCGCGCATCGACTCGAGGAACTCGGGGAAGCTCTCGAACCCCTCGACGGGAATGCCCTCGAGCGCGCTCGGGTCCATGCCCTCCACCCGGGCGAACAGCTGGATGAGCCACGGGGCATCACCCGGCTTCAGTGGTGCCACCGAGAACCCGCAGTTGCCGGCCACCACTGTGGTGACGCCGTGGTAGCAGCTCGACGTGCCGTAGGGCTCGAAGGTGAGCTGGGGGTCGTAGTGCGTGTGCGGGTCGACGATGCCAGGCGCCACCACCCTGCCGGTGGCGTCGATCACTTGTAGGCCTTCGGTCGGGTCGATGAACCCGATGGCCGCGATGCGACCGTCGCGGATCCCCACGTCGGCGGTGCGGCGGGGCAGCCCGGTGCCGTCGACCACGGTCCCGTTGGTGATCACCAGGTCGAACGTCGCCACCGGCGCAGACTAGAACACGTTCTAGTTGGGGACAACCACCGGACCGGAGCGCCTACCGGCCGCCGCCGTGCTTGCCGTGCTTCTCGGCATACATGGCCACGTCCGCCTCGGCCAGCAGGACTTCGAGCGGGAGAGGTGCCGTGGGGTCGAAGGCCGCCGAGCCGATGCTGATCCCGAGCGTGGGCAGGTCCTCCTGCGCCGCCCGCGTCGCGAGCTGGTCACGAAGCCTCGCGATCGGTGGCTCGATGTTGTCGGTGCCGACGAGCAGCGCGCAGAACTCATCGCCACCGAGGCGGGCGATCACGTCCGCCGACCGGAAGGTGGCGGAGAACGCGTCCGCGGTGGCCCGGAGGGCCCGATCGCCAGCCTCATGACCGAGCTCGTCGTTGATGGGCTTCAGGTTGTCGACATCGGCGAAGACCAGCGTGGCCGCCATCCCATTCCGCGCGCACACCTCGAGGCTCTGTTGGCCGAGCAGCAGCAGACCGCGCCGGTTGCTCAGGCCGGTGAGCTCATCGGCCAGCGCCAGCTGGGTGACCTGGATCTCCTGCTCGACCATCAGTGCGAGGCCCTCCAGCACGAGGATCTCGTCGGGGCTGAACTCTCGTGGCTCCCGCCCGATCACGCACAGGGTGCCAAGGGCTGAGCCGTCGGGGGCGGCGATCGGCGCGCCGGCATAGAACCGGATGTTGGGGTCGCCAACCACGAGGGGGTTGTCATGGAACCGCTCGTCGACGACGGCGTTCGCCACGTGCAGCACGTTCTGCCCGAGGATGGCATGCCCGCAGAACGACGACTCCCTGGACGTCTCGGGGGCGTCCAGGCCCTGGCGGGACTTGAACCACTGCCGGTCGTCGTCCACGAGGCTGATCAGGGCGATCGGCACGTCGAAGACGCGCTGGGCCATGCGGGTGATCCGATCGAAGCGCTCCTCGGGCGGCGTGTCGAGCAGCCCCAGTGCGCGCAGCGCAGTCAGCCGATCCTGCTCGTCCGCTGGGATCGGGGGCTCGATCACTGCTCTCAGCATGCCATTCGCGCCTCTGGCGGAGCGATCACCCCGGCCAGACGATGCTCTGCAGCTCGCTGTAGGCGTGGAGGCCGAAGGAGCCTCCGTCCCGACCCACACCGCTCATCTTGAAGCCGCCGAAGGGCGCTTCGTGGTTGCGCTGGGCGGTGTTGAGCCCCACGTTGCCGGTGCGCAGCTGCTTGGCCACCCGCAGGGCCCGAGAGGAGTCGCACGAGAACACGTAGTCGTAGAGCCCGAACTCCGTACCGTTGGCGATGACGACGGCCTCGTCCTCGTCGTCGAACGGGACCACCACCACGACGGGGCCGAAGAACTCCTGCAGCACCGCAGGGTTGTCGGGCGCGCAACCGGCGATGAGGGTGGGGGCCACGTAGAAGCCCGTGGGGAGGTCGGGCCGCTCGCCGCCCGCCACCAGCTCGCCGCCCTGGTCGACGCCGGCCTTGATGAGGCCTTCGACGCGGCTGCGCTGCAGATCGGAGATGAGCGGGCCCACCACCGTGTCGGGCTCGAGCGGGTCGCCCACCTTCAGCCGCCCGGCCGCCTGCTGGAGGCCGCCCACCACGGCGTCATACACCCCTCGCTGCGCGATCACCCGGGTGGGGGCGGGGCAGATCTGGCCGCTGTGGAAGGCCCACACGCTGGCGATGGTGCCGATGGCCGTCTTGAGGTCGGCGTCGTCGAACACCACGGCGGCGCCCTTGCCGCCCAGCTCCAGCAGGAGCCGCTTCATGCCGCGTCCGGCCACCTCGCCGATGGCCTGGCCCACCGGCGTCGAGCCGGTGAAGCTCACCATGTCGACGTGCGGGGAGGCTACGAGCGCCTGGCCGGCGGCGGGGCTCGAACCTGTGACGATGTTGACCACGCCCGCGGGGAACCCGGCCTCGTGCAGCACCTCGCCGAACACCGTGACAGCGAGCGGGTCCTGCGGCGCGGGCTTCACGATGACGGTGTTGCCCATGGCGAGGGCGGGGCCGATCTTGCCGGCCATGTTGACGATGGGGAAGTTGTAGGGGGTGATGCAGGCCACCACCCCGACCGGCTGGCGCACGGCGATGGCGCTCATCAGGCCCCCGGCCGCCAGCGCAGTGGACGGCATCTCCCCGGGCGGGAGCGGGATCGTGCTGGGCTCGAGCGCGCCCTTCGCATAGCGACGGAGCCGGTCGATGCAGGAGGGCACCTGCATCGTGGACGCCACCCGCTGGGTGGCGCCAGTCTCCGCTTGCACGAGGGGGACGAGGTCGTCCATCCGGTCCCGGAACAGGTCGGCGGCCCGGTTGAGCAGGGCGGCGCGCTCCTCCGGCGCGGTCCGGCTCCACGCCGGGAAGGCGGCGGCGGCCGCGGCCGCCGCCGCCTCCACCTGGTCCAGCGATGCCTCCGGCGCCCGGGCGACGACCTGCTCGGTGGCCGGGTTGACGATGTCGTAGGCGCCATCGTCACCGCCGACGCGCTCGCCGCCGATGAGGAGGTGGTACCCCGCTGCTGTCATCCGGCGAATCTAGAACGCGTTCTCGTGAGGTGTCAGGTGCGGGGCTCGCAGATGACCACCGGGATGTCGCGCGTCGTGCGCTCCTGGTAGCCGGCGTAGCCCTTGTACGTGGCTACGATGCCCGGCCACAGCTCCGCCTTCTCCTCCGGCGTGGCCGTGCGGGCCCGCATCGGTCGCGTGACCCCGGCCTCCGTGAGCTCGATGTCGGGCTGGGCCACGAGGTTGCGGTACCAGTCGGGGTGGCGGTCGTCGCCGCCCTTCGAGGCGATCAGCACCACCCGGTCCGGCTCGTGGATCGGTGAGGTGAGCATCACCGAGCGCCGCTGGCCCGACTTCCGCCCGATGGTGTGCAGCTCCACCGCCGACATCCCGCCGAGGTTCCCGCCGACCCGCCCCCCCGACACCTTCAGCACCACCTTGTGGGCCACGTTGACGAACTTCATCTTCAGGTCGGTCACGGTGTCCTGGGGGGTCATCGGGCCACGTTAGGCGGGGGTGGATCGGGCGGGCACACTCGTGGGGTGCCCCGGTCGCCCCGCGTCCCGCTCTTCGACTTCGACGGGACTCTCGTCGACTCCGATGCCGCCCTCACCGCGCCGTGGCAGGCGCTGGGGGTGGACCCTGCCCTCGTGCCCCTCGGGCTGCCGCTCGGCGAGGCGTGTGCGCGCGCGGGCGTGTCCGTGGCTGCGTACCTCGAGCACTACGACGTGGCGGCGTCACAGCCGTTCGCCGGCGTGGCCGAGCTGCTGGCCGATCTCGACCGCTGGGGGCTGGCCTCGAACAAGGAGCGGAGCTCCGGCTGGCAGGAGCTGGCGCGGCTGGGGTGGACGCCGGAGGTGGCGCTGTTCTCCGACGACTTCGGCGGCGCAGAGAAGCAGCTCAGCCCTCTGCTGCGGGCCATGGCGTTGGCGCCGGCCCAGGTCGTGTTCGTAGGCGACACCGACCATGACCGCACTTGCGCGGCGGCCGCCGGGGTCAGCTTCGCCGTGGCGGGCTGGAACCCCCGGGCTCGCGCCAGCGCAAGACCAGCCGATCTCGTGGTGACCGACCCCGCCGACCTCCGAGCCCTCCTCTGAGGCCACCTGTGACTAGAACCGGTTCTAGTATCGGCGGCATGGCGCAGGACCTCCCGCTCATCATCTCGGTCGACGACCACGTGGTGGAGCCGCCCACCCTCTGGAGCGACCGGCTGCCGAAGAAGTTCCTCGATCGGGGGCCGCGGGTGGTGCGCGACACCGCCGAGTTCCACTTCGAGGGCGGCGTCTTCTCTTACGAGAAGGGCGTGGAGGGCGGCGAGATGTGCGACTGGTGGATCTACGACGACCTCGTCTACCCGTTCCCCAAGCTGAGCGCCGCCCTCGGGTTCGAGGACCTCGACGTCACCCCCGTCACCTTCGACGAGATCCGGCCGGGCTGCTGGATCCAGAAGGACCGGCTGGAGGACATGACGGCCAACCACGTCGAGGCCTCCATCTGCTTCCCCAACACGCTCCCCCGCTTCTGCGGCCAGGCCTTCCTCGAGCGGGAGGACAAGGAGCTCGCGCTGCTCTGCGTGCAGGCCTACAACGACTGGATGATCGAGGAGTGGTGCGCCGGCGACGGCCACGGCCGCCTCATCCCGCTCGGGATGGTGCCGCTGTGGGACCCGCACCTGGCCGCCGCCGAGGTGCGCCGGAACGCCGCGAGAGGCTGCTTCGCGGTGACGTTCACCGAGAACCCCTTCCCCCTCGGATTGCCGTCGGTGCACGACAAGAGCCGCCACTGGGACCCGTTCTTCCAGGCCTGCGAGGAGACGGGCACCGTTGTGTGCATGCACATCGGGTCGTCCTCGCGGATGCCGGCCACCTCCCCGGACGCCCCGTTCATCGTGAGCTCCACCCTGACGTTCTCCAACGCCATGGGCTCCATGCTCGACTTCATCTTCTCGGGCACCATGGAGCGCTTCCCTGGCCTGGTCATCGCCTACTCGGAGGGCCAGGTGGGGTGGATGCCCTACGTCATCGAGCGGGCCGACAAGCTCTGGGCCGAGCGGGGCAGCAACTCCTTCGGCTCGAGCCTCCCGCACACGCCGTCGAGCTACATCCACCACCGCATCTACGGCTGCATCTTCGACGACGAGACGGGCCTGCGGAACCGCGACGCCGTGGGCATGGACCAGATCTGCTTCGAGGTCGACTACCCCCACGCCGACAGCAC
>DAIQBC010000146.1:0-6806 GCA_036781345.1 Acidimicrobiales bacterium
CGACCTCCCGGGTGGGGCCAGCCGTCTGATCCAGCGAGCCGACGGCTACGTCGCCACGATCAAGTCGGGGCAGACCACCCTCGTGAGCGGCGAGGACACGGGCGCCCGCCCTGGGGCCCTGCTGCGCGGGGCCCGATGACCCCCTCGCCGGCGGAGACGACCGCTGCCTTCTGGGCTGCGCTGTACGACCGCGACTGGCCCCGCATCCGGTCGTTCTTCGGACCCGAGTCGATCTACTACGACGTGCCCGTCGGCCCCTCGTCGGCGGGGGTGGGCCCGGCGAGCATCGAGGCCCGGCTCCGCCTCGGTCTCGAGGGACTCGTCGGCTACGAGCACCACCCCGGCGCCGTGGCCGAAGGTCCCGACGGCGTCGTGATCACCGAGCACACCGAGGTGTGGACGTGGGCGACGGGCGAGACGGTGGCCCTGCCCTTCGTGTCCGTGCAGCAGGTCAGCGACGGCATCATCATGCTCTGGAAGGACTACTGGGACTTCCAGACCCTGATGAGCGCCGCCCCCGCGGCGTGGCACGAGCGCCTGGACACGGCCGACCTCGGCTGGGTGGTCGACGTGACGGGTCGGGCATGACCACGCCCGACGCCGGGCGTCAGCCGCGACTGCGCGCGGAGGCGGTCGAACCCGAAGATCTGGCTGATCCCTCCCCACGACCATCGGGGCGAACCGCTGAGCAGCGCAAGGGCACCGTCGAGCTCTTCAGCGCGCACACACCGTTGCGGTGTCCGACGTCAAGCCCCCAAGGGGGGGACGCCACTAGGTCCAGCCGTGCAAGGCCGACAGCGCGATGGCGGCGGCCGTGGCCACGTTCACGGAATCGACCCCGCGGGCCATGGGGATGCGCACCTGCCGTTCGGCTGCTGTCCTCGCCGCATCGGTGAGTCCGGGGCCCTCGGAACCGACGAGCAGCGCCACCCGCGCCGGCCGCTCGGCTGCGACCACGCCGACCGGCTCGGCCTCCGCGGCTGGCGTGAGGGCCAGCACGGTGACCCCAGCCTCCCGCAGGTCGGCGACCGCGGTCGGCCAGCCGCCCTCGGCGACGCGAGCGAACGGCACGTTGAGCACGTGGCCCAACGACACGCGGGTGGCACGCCGGTAGAGGGGGTCGGCGGTGGTGGGATCGAGGATGACGGCGTCAACCCCGAAGGCCGCCGCGTTGCGGAACAGGGCACCGATGTTCTCGTGGTCGTTGACTCCCTCGAGCACGAGGATGCGCCGGGCGCCCTCGACCAGCTCGTCCACGGGCGGGAGCACCGGCCGCTCGGCTACAGCCAGCACGCCACGATGGAAGTGGACGCCCGTGAGCTCGGTCATCGCGGCAGACGGCATGGTGAACAGCGGCGCTCGCGGGCCGAGTCGGGCCGCCATCTTCTCCATGTGCTCCTCGGCCACGAGCACGGACCGCACCTCGTAGCTCGACGCCAGCAGTGCCTCTACCGACAGGGCACCCTCGAGGGTGAATATCCCACGATCGCGCTCCACCTTCACCCGTAGGGACGGCTCCCTGAGGTGGTGGTAGTCGGCCAGCCGGGGATCGTCGAGGCCTTCGACGCGCACGACCACCATCGGAGGAGCATCGCACGGCTCTGGTCGCCTCCGGAGACCGACCAAACCTGCGATGCTCGGTGGGTGCGTGCCGTCGTCTGCCACGAGTTCGCCCCCATCGACCGCCTCGTGATCGAGGAGCGCCCCGACCTCGATCCAGCGCCCGGCAAGGTGGTGGTCGCAGTGCGCGCCGCCGGCGTCAACTACGTCGATGGGCTGTTCGTCCAGGGCAAGTACCAGATCAAGCCGCCACTGCCGTTCACTCCCGGAGGCGAGGTGGCCGGCGACGTAGTTGCGGTGGGCGAGGGAGTCGACAGCGTGTCCGTCGGCGAACGGGTGTTGGCGATGCCCTGGCTGGGCGGGTTCGCCTCCCAGGTGGAGCTCTCGGCCGGAGCCGTGGTGCCGATCCCCGGCGCCCTCTCCTACGGCCAGGCGGCCGCGCTGGTGCAGAGCTACGGCACGATGCTGTACTCGCTCACCCGCCGCACCCACGTGTCGCCCGGCGAATGGGTGCTCGTGCTGGGAGCCGGTGGGGGCATCGGCCTGGCCGCCATCGACGTCGCCCGTCACCTCGGCGCCCGGGTGATCGCCGCGGCGTCGTCCGAGGAGAAGCGGGCCGCTGCCATCCGGGCCGGTGCCGAGGCCACCATCGACTACGAGCATGAGGACCTCAAGGCCCGCGCCCGCGAGATCTCCGGCGGCGGGGTCGACATCGTGGTCGACCCTGTGGGCGACCGCTTCGCCGACCCCGCCTTGCGGGCCTTGACGTGGATGGGCCGCTACCTCGTGATCGGCTTCGCCGGCGGTGACATCCCCCGACTCCCGGCCAACCAGGTGCTGCTCAACAACCGCACCGTGGTCGGCGTCGACTGGGGGGCCTGGACGATGCGCGACCCAGACGACAACAGAGCGCTCCTCGCCGAGCTGATGGCCCTGGCGGGCTCTGGAGCCCTGTCGCCCGTGGAGCCGGTCGAGTACCCCCTCGAGAACGTGATCCAGGCCCTCACCGACCTCCAGGACCGCAAGGTGAGCGGCAAGGTCGTGCTGGTCCCGTAGTCGTCAGCCGGTGGCGACCCGGCGCACGGCGTCCGACAGCGCGGGGAGCACGTCGGCCACCTCGCCCACCACCCCGAAGTCGGCCAGCCGGAAGATGAACGCGTCCGGGTCGCGGTTGATCGCCAGGATCGTGTCAGCGGTGCGCATGCCCACCACATGCTGCAGGGCCCCGGACACCCCGCAGGCCACGTAGAGGCGGGGGTGCACGGTCGTCCCCGTCTGACCCACCTGCAGCGACCGGGGGGCCAAGCCGGCCTCGACGGCCCCTCGACTGGCGGCCACCCGGCCGCCGATGGCCTCGGCCAGCTCCTCGACCAGGTGCCAGCTGTGGGCATCGCAGCCGGCGCCGCCCGCGACGATCACATCAGCGTCGACGAGGCTCACGCTCCCGTGCTCGACCTGACGGTCGAGCACCACGGCATCGAGGTCGCCCGGCTCGAAGGCCACCTCGACATCGGAGCGCAGCGACCGCCGGGGGCGCGCGAGGGGTTCGAAGGTGCCCGGTCGCACGGTGGCCATCTGCGGGCGGGCCACCGGCGAGACGCAGGTGGCCACCACGCCGCCGGCCATGGCAGGCCGGATTTGGTGGAGCAGGGTCTCGTAACGGACGTGTCGTCGCTCCCAGGGGCCGACCGCCAGATCGGTGCAGTCGGCCGCCAGGCCCGTGTCGAGCAGCGCGGCCACCCGCGGAGCCAGCTCCCGTCCCGTGGTGGTGGCCCCGAAGAGCACCGCCACGGGTCGGTGCACCCTCAGCGCATCGGCCAGCACACGGGCGTGGGGCAGGCACCGGTAGGGCGACAGCTCGGGATCGCGGGCCACGTACACGTGGTCGGCCCCGAAGCGTGCCGCGCCCTCCGCCATGCCGTCAGGGCGGGCCCCGGCACAGAAGGCCCCGACCCCGCCGCCCAGCTCGGGCGCCAGCAGGACCGCCTTCGACAAGAGCTCCGCGGACACCCGGCGGAGGTCGTCGTCGTCGCTCTCGCACACCACCCAGAGGGCCGGCTCGCCGCCGATCGGCTCGACGTCGGGCGCCTCACCACCACTGGATTCGGGAGACTCAGCGGGTCCTGTCTCTGCGGCGGCGAGGGCACCGCGACCGATCAGCTCGCTCACCAGCGCGTCGAGGTCGAACCCGTCGGCGACCAGCCGGCAGCCGCGATCAGGCAGCGTGACCGGCGCCATGTGCGCCACCTTCGTCGGCGAGGCGTCAAGGCCGACCCGATCCGCCGCGACGGCCACATCGCTGGCGGTCACCACCTCGATGACGGCCTGGGCACCCCGACGACGGCCCGGCAAGGTGGGATAGCGCGGCGCGAAGCCGGTCTCGGCCACCGTCACGAGCGCCGGGAGAGGAAGGCGGAGACGCTCGTAGCCGCCCTCCACGATGCGACGGGCCACCAGGTGCGTCCCGTCGAGCTCGAGGCTCTCGCAGCCGGTGGCCTGGGGAAGCCCCAACCGGGTCGCCACCTGCGGGCCGACCTGGCCCGTCTCGCCATCGATGGCCGTGAGGCCGCACAGCACGAGGTCGACCTCCCCGAGGTGCTCGATCACCGCCGCCAGCGCGTTGGCGGTGGCCCAGGTGTCTGACCCGGCGACGGCCCGATCGCACAGCAGGACGCCGCGAGCGGCGCCGCGTGAGATGGCGTCGCGCAGCACGTCCTCGGCTCGGGCCGGGCCCATCGAGACGACCACGACCTCGTCGGCCAGCTGCAGCGCCGCCTCGAGGGCGTGGAGGTCGGCCGGATTGGTGATCGCCGGTACCGACTCCCGACCGATCGTGCCGTCGGGGCGGACCCCGACCGGTGACGCCCGCAGGTCGGGCACCTGCTTCATCAACACGGCGGCCCTCATCCCTTCAGACAAGCCCAGAACCGCCAGCGTGCCTAGGGGCGAAGGTCCCCCCGCAACGGGGAATCGCCCCGCCCGGGCCGGAGGGATCAGGCGCGCGAGGAGATCAGCGCCGCTTGGTCGTCCAGGATCGGGAGCACGACGCCGCGCGGGGCGCTGGGGAGGCGGAAGACGCACTCGGTGACGCCGATGCGCTCGAAGTGGTCGAGCTTGCCAGGGTCGGGGATGGACCCGAAGGGGACGATCTCGATCTGGGCCGGATCGCGCCCTGCCGCCACGACGGCGTCGCGCAGGCGGGGGATCGCGTCGGTGAGACCGGTTCCGCCAATGGGGATCCAGCCGTCGCCGTACTCCGCGATGTGGTCGAACAGCTTCGGGCCGGCCGCGCCACCATGGAGCACGGGCACACGAGGCCGGCCATCCGGTCCCCGCTGGACGGGCTTCGGCCACGACCAGCTCGCCGAGAAGCGGACGTGCTCACCCTCGAAGCTGGCCTCGTCCTCGGCCCAGAGGGCCTGCATGGCCAGCAGCCGCTCGCGCGCGACCGCTCGCCGGTCCCGCATGGCGACACCGTGGTGCTCGAGCTCGTCCTCGTTCCACCCGAAGCCCACCCCGAGGGCCGCTCGACCCCCGCTCAGGTGGTCGAGGGTGGCAACGGCCTTGGCGGTCACGATGGGCTCGCGCTGCGCGGCGAGAAGGATGCCGGTGCCGAGACGCAGCGTGGTGGTGGCCGATGCCGCCGCGCCGAGGGCCACGAGCGGATCGAGGCACCGCTTGTACTCCTCCCCCAGCTCGGCGTCGCCGGTGGGAGGAGGCGTGCGACGGCTGGTGGGGATGTGGGTGTGCTCGGGCAGCCAGAGCGACTGCAGTCCACGCGCCTCGGCCTCGCGTGCCAGCTCCACGACGTCGATGCTGACGTCGGTGGCGAACATCGTGATCCCATACCGCATCGCCCCCCCCCTTCCAGGTTCTGTGGACGCTGACGACCGCATGGCGGACGTGTGCGTCCACAGAACCTGGAGCCTGCCATGCTGACGCCCATGGCCGGCATCTGCGAGGGGCGCGTCGTCATCATCACGGGATCCGGGCGGGGACTGGGTCGGGCCCACGCCCTCGAGCTGGCCCGCCACGGCGCCCGCGTGGTCGTCAACGACCTCGGCTGCGAGCTGGACGGCTCGGGCGGCGGCTCTGGGCCGGCCGGTGAGGTGGTGGAGGAGATCCGCGGTGCCGGCGGGGAGGCCATCGCCAATGGCGACGACGTGGCCGACTTCGCCGGGGCCGGTCGCATCATCGCGGCCGCCCTGGACGCCTTCGGCGGGCTCGACGCCGTGGTGAACAACGCCGGGTTCGTGCGCGACCGCATGTTCGCCAACGCGGCGGAGGACGAGTGGGACGCGGTGGTGCGGGTTCACCTCAAGGGCCACTTTGCAGTGGCTCGGCATGCCGCCGCCCACTGGCGGGACGAGGCCAAGGCGGGGCAGCCCGTCGACGCCCGCATCATCAACACCAGCTCGGGCGCCGGCATCCTCGGTTCGGTCGGCCAGGCCGCCTACTCCGCGGCCAAGGGCGGCATCGCCACCCTCACCCTGGTGCAGGCGGCCGAGCTCGGCCGCTACGGCGTCACCGCCAACGCCCTCTGCCCCGCTGCCCGCACCCGCATGACCGAGGGCGTCTTCACCGAGATGATGGCCACGCCGGATGCTCCCGACGCCTTCGATGCCATGGCGCCCGAGAACGTCTCACCCCTGGTGGCGTGGCTGGCGTCGAGCCAGTCCGCACACGTGACCGGCCGCATGTTCGAGGTGGAGGGCGGCAAGATCGGTGTCGCCACCGGCTGGCAGCACGGCCCGACGGCTGACAAGGGCGACCGGTGGGACGCCGCCGAGCTCGGCCCCGTGGTCGACGACCTCCTGGCCGAGGCGCCTGCTCCGGCCCCCGTCTACGGCACCTGACGACCTCAGCCGCCGACGAGGCGGAGGACGTCGGCCGGGGTGGCCGGACCGTCGTGGATGACCTCGCCGTCGCGCAGCGCCACGCACCGATCGACCCGCTCCACGAAGGCAGGGTCGTGGGTGGCCACAACGATGGCGGCGCCGTCCTCGTGCAGCTCCTTGAAGATGTCGAGCAGGGCGGTCTTCCCGGGCGCATCGAGCCCCACGAAGGGCTCATCGACGAGCAGGATCTCGAAGGGCCGCACCAGCCCCACGGCGATGGACGCCTTCTGGCGGAGTCCCCGGCTGAAGCGGGCGGGCAGGTCGTCGGCGCGGTGGTTCAGCCCGACGCGCTCGAGGAGCTCGTCGAAGTCCTCCGCCTCGGCCGAAACGCCGTGCAGCGCCGCCACG
>DAIQBC010000147.1:0-3283 GCA_036781345.1 Acidimicrobiales bacterium
CGTTGACCTGCACCTGCCGGGCGAAGTCGTCGGGGTCGACGCTCATGGCGGTGGCGGGCAGCACGTCACCGGCGTTCGACACCAGGATCTCCACCGGCCCGAGCTGCGCCTCGGCGGCGGCCGCGAAGGCGTCGATCGAACGGTCCTTGGTGAGGTCGAGGGGTAGCGCCAGTGCCTCCCCGCCGGTGGCGATGATCGCGGCCGCGACCTCGTCGAGGCGATCGGTCCGCCGGGCGCCGAGCACCACCGGGTGGCCGGCACCGGCCAGCCCGCGGGCGACGGCCGCCCCGATGCCCGACGACGCCCCGGTGACGACCGCCGTCCGCCGCGCCGGGTGCTTCGGGAACTTCGGCATCAGCCCCCACCCCCCGTACTTGTGGCGACACCGCGCGCGGAGGTCATCGCAGGGTGACGGTGGTGGGGAGGGAGGCGAAGCCGCGCACGTTGCTGCTGTGGACTCGGCGGATGCCGGTGGGGTCGATCTCGTAGTCGGCGACCCGGGCCACCAGCTCCTCCAGGCACACGCGGGCCTCGAGGCGGGCCAGCGACGCGCCCAGGCAGTAGTGGCGGCCGAAGCCGAAGCTGGCGATGTGCTGGAGCTCGGCCTCGGGGCGGTCGAGGTCGTAGACGTCGGGGCAGGAGAAGACCCGCTCGTCGCGGTTGGCCGACCCGACCAGCAGCACCACCCGCTCCCCGGCCGGGATCGTGGTGTCGTGGAGCGTCACGTCCTCGGTGGTGCGGCGCGCCAGCATCTGCGTGGAGGTGTCGTAGCGCAACGTCTCCTCACCCCAGGCGGGGATCCTGGTCGGGTCGGCGAAGGGCGTGGCCCGCTGGTCAGGGTTCCGCCAGGCCCAGTACCAGGCGTTGCCGAGCAGCTTGGTGGTGGTCTCGTTGCCGGCCACCACCATGAGGAACAGGAACCCCATGATCTCGTCGTCGGTGAGGCGGTCGCCGTCGACCTCGGCCGCCAGCAGCGCCGTGGTGAGGTCGGAGGTGGGGTGCGCCCGACGGTCGGCCAGCAGGTCGGCGTAGTAGGCGATGAGGGTGAAGGCGGCCTCCACGCCGGCGGCAGGCACGTCCTCCGTGCCCTCCTCCCGGTGCACCAGCAGGTTGGACAGGCGCCGCACCTCGTCGCGGTCGGCGGCCGGCACGCCGATGAGCTCACTGATGACGTCCATCGGCAGCCGGCCCGCCAGCTCGTCCATGAAGTCGAAGTCGCCCTTGGCCAGCGCCGCATCGAGGTGCCCCCGAGCGAGCTCGCGGATGCGCGGCTCCAGCTCGCTCACCCGGCGGGGCGTGAAGCCCCGCGACACGAGACCCCGCATCCGGCCGTGCATGGGCGGGTCCATGGCGAGGAACGACATCGTGCGATGGGCGTGCGGCCCCGACGCGGCCGGATCGAGCGACACACCGTGGGCCGACGAAAAGCGGACGTTGTCGCGGAAGGCGCCCACCACGTCGGCGTGGCGGGACAGCGCCCAGAAGTCGCCAGCGGCGTTCCGGTACACCGGGGCCTCGTCGCGCAGGCGGGCGTAGGTGGGATACGGATCGTCGTGGATCTCGTAGAGGTACGGGCTGTAGACGAGCCCGGCCGCGGTCACGCCGCGCCCCCGACCACGAGGCTGGCGACCTCGTCCATGCGGTCGGCGAGGTCGGCGTAGCTGAAGTAGCCCATGCCCGCCTGGAGCAGGGCTCCCGCCAGCGCGAGGTTGAGCGCCCGCAGCACCGCGGGGTCGGCACCCGTGCCGAGGGCGACGGCGAGATGGTCGTTGAACGCCCGACCGATCTGGGTGCGCAGCCGACCCACGTCGGGATCGGCCGAGAGGATCGCCGTGGTGGACGCCGCGGCCAGCTCGGGCTCGGCGGCGATGAGCAGGGCCAGCTCCCGCAGCGCACCGGCCACCCGAGTGCGGGCCCGGTGACGACCGTCGACCGGGGCGGGCTGGAGCGTCTGCAGCCGGCGCCAGAACACCTCGGCCACGAGGTGGTCCTTCGACGCGAAGTAGGTGTAGGCGGTGGCGGCGGCCACCCCGGCGCGGCGAGCGGCGTTGCGCACAGTGAGGCCGTCGTAGCCGTGGGCCCGGAGCTCCGCGATCGTCGCCTCCACCAGCGCGTCCACGCGATCCGACCGCTTCTCGCCGGGCCCTCTGCGGACCAGTGCCGGCGACGACGTGCTGGACATGTGTCCAGACACTAGTCTGGCATCATGACCGATGGCAACCAGGACGCCCCCGACCTCCACGATCGCCCCGACTACGCCGGGCCCTTCGACCCCGACTTCCGCTACGAGGACCTCTCCAAGGAGGCGCTCGTGCGGCTCGTGCGCGAGTACGCGCTGATCGTCCACCTGCTCGACCGCTCGATGTGCGCGGCCATCGGGATGAAGTACGGCCAGGAGGTGGTGGAGGAGCTGGCCATCGAGGAGTGGCGCGGGGCGGCGCCGGTCTACGGCGACCGGTTGCGGGCGGCGCTGGGCATCGAGGGCGACGGCGTGGAGGCCATCTTCAAGGTGCTCCAGCTCGACCCGGGCTTCCCCCATCACTACCTCGACGTGCACTACGAGTTGGTCGACGACCGGCACGGGTTCTTCGAGCTCGTATCCTGCGGCGCCCTGCTCGATGTCGAGCCGTGGGGCGAGCGCGCCATCACCGGCATGTGCCACACCATCGAGGACGCCACCTTCGACGTCACCGCCCAGGCCGTGAACCCGAAGGCCCACATCAGCCACGTCCACCGGCCGCCCCGGGTGCCCGCCGGCCGGGTGCCCCACTGCCGCTGGGAGATCACCATCGACGACGCCAACGAGACGCTCGACGAGGCGTCGATCACCACCATGACCCGAGGCACCACCGCCGCCACCTTCCGCTTCCCCCCCATGCGGAACGGCACCCCGCACCTGCCGCCGGCGGCCACCCCGTTACAGATCGGCTGATCAGCCCTTCTCGGCGCGCGCAGCTGCCTTGGCGACGAGCATCTCCACCTGGCTGTTCATCTTGGCGCCGCCGGGCCAGCCCGCGTAGTGGGTGAGGAAGATGACGATCTCCCGCAGCTCGTCGGCGGTGAGCTCCTCGTTGCCGAGGGCCGCCTCGAGCTGGAGGCCCAGCACGTCGTCCATGCCCCGCCCCACGAGCAGCCCGATGAGCAGGAGGCGCCGGTCGCGGTAGGACAAGCCCTCCCGCTCCCAGATCTCGGCGAACAAGTGCTCCACCGTGTAGCCGAAGAAGTCGCCCGGTCCGTCACCGACCTCGGGCCAGCCGTACACCGACGCCATCACCTCGAGGCC
>DAIQBC010000147.1:3383-6786 GCA_036781345.1 Acidimicrobiales bacterium
AGCTGCTCCAGTACGCCACCATCGCCTGGAACCTGATGGAGGTGTTCGTCACCATCGGGCTGGGACTCGCCGCCCACTCCCTCGCCCTCATCGCCTTCGGCCTCGACTCGATCGTCGAGGTCTTCGCGTCGGTCGTGGTGGTCTGGTACATCGTCGACCATGACGCGAGCGGGCGGGCTCGGCGAGCCCTGCGGCTCGTGGCGCTGGCCTTCGCCGCTCTGGCCATCTACCTCTTCGCCGCCACCGCCTACAGCTTGCTCTCCGGACAGGAAGCCGATTCCTCCCCGTTCGGCATCGCCTACTTGGCCGTCACCGCCGGGGTGATGTTCCTGCTCGCCTACCTCAAGCGCGCCACCGCCCGAGCCGCCCACAGCCTGCCCCTCGCGGCCGAGGCGTCCATGACCTTCCTCGACGGCTGCCTGGCCGGCGGGATCCTCGTGGCTCTGGCCCTCAACACCGCCTTCGGGCTGTGGTGGGCAGACCCGGTCGCGGCCGCGCTGGTCGCCCTCTTCTGCGTGCGCGAGGCGGTGGACACCTGGCGTGAAGGCTCCGAGCTCGCCCGCCGCATCACCGCCTGATCCTCAGGTCATCCTCAGCCGACTCCCAGGGTCGGGGGCGTAGGTTGCCCGTCATGTCGAACCTCCGGGCGCACCTGTGTCGATCCAGCCGACGGACAGGACTCACCCTGGCCGCCCTCGCGCTGATCGCCGGTGGGTGCGGCAGCTCCGACTCCGGTACCTCCTCGGCGGAGGGCTCCACCACGACCGCGCCGGACGACACCACCTCGACGCCGTCGAGCTCCGGGGGCGTCGACCTCACCGCCGGCTTCGAGCAGGCGTCGTGGGCGTCGAACGTGTCGGTCACCTACGAGGGCGGGGCCCTGCACTACGTGTCCGACGGCCTGCCCAACCACGAGCGCAACGCCCAGTACGCCCTGCCCAACGGTGGCGTCGTGGTGCCCGATGCCTCCACGGCCACCGCTGGCGACGACCCCACCGTCGCCCAGAGCTACGACTACACCATCCCCCTCACGCCGACGAAGGCCGCCTCGCCGACCTCCACGAGCCTCGGCGTCATCGGGGTGATGATCTCCGGCGCCTCGCTCTTCAACCCCTACGAGGGAGACAACACGACCGTGGCGACCGCGTCCAACTTCTCCGTGAAGGGGACCGACGGGAGTGACGTCTGGTTCCTCGACGACTGCGCCGGCCATCCCACGCCGATGGGCCAGTACCACTACCACGGCCTGCCCACCTGCGTGACGGCGCAGGTGGACCAGGCGGGTGGCCCGTCGCACATCATCGGCATCGCCTTCGACGGCTACCCCATCTACGGCGACCGCGACATCGACGGCAACCAGGTCGGGGCCGACGACCTCGACGAGTGCAACGGCATCACCAGCCCCACCCCTGAGTTCCCCGACGGCGTGTACCACTACGTGCTCCTCGACGTGGCCGACTCCACGTCGTCGATCCGGTGCTTCAGCGGTGTGGTGGACGACTCGCTGACCTCGGCCGCGGCCATGCCCGGCATGGGGGGCCCACCGCCCGGGCAGTAGCGCCAGGGCCGAGGTCGCGGTCGCCCACACGGCGAGCATCGACGGTCGGGATCGGCCGGCGAAGGGTCAGCGAGCGGTGCGGGGCTGCCAGCTGTGCAGGAGGTGGGCGTAGTTGAGGCGCGCGAACTCGTGGGGGTTGGCCACGCTGCCGAGAGACGTGGCCCCTCGAGCCTCGGTGAGGTTCCGGTAGCCGTGCTCCTCGAGCCAGCCGGCCAGCTCCGTACTGATCTGCTGGAGGCGCCGCGGCCCGTCGACGAGCAAGGCGGAGACCATCTGAACGACATCAGCTCCGCAGAGGATGGCCTTGGCCGCGTCGTGCCCATGGTGGACACCGCCGCTGGAGGCCAGGGACAGTGGGGTGCGGCCGTGGAGCACCGCGAGGGCGTGGAGCCGCAGCGGCAGCTCCGCCGGCGTGGAGAGCACGAGGTGCCGGTCGATGTCGAGGGTGTCGAGGTCGATGTCGGGTTGGTAGAAGCGGTTGAAGAGCACGACCCCCGCGGCGCCCACCGTCACGAGGCGGGCGGCGAAGCTGGGCACCGAAGCGTAGAACGGCGACAGCTTCACCGACACGGGAACCTCCACTGACGCCACGACGTCGCACACGACGTCGAGCTGACGGCGTTCCACCGCGTCGCCGGTCTCGTCGATGTCGGTGGCCACGTCGTAGAGGTTCAGCTCGATCGCCGCCGCCCCGGCATCGGCGAGCTGGCGGGCGTACATGGTCCACCCGCCTGGGGTGACGCCGTTGAGCGAGGCGATCACCGGCACGTCGAGGCTGTCGCGCAGCACCTCGATTCGACGGAGGAGCGGCGCCGAGCCGACCGAGAACACGTCCGTGTCGGCCAGGAACGACCGGGCCTCGGCATCGGTGTCGACGTGGCTGTCGAAGAACAGGTGGGCGGCCACCTGATCGGCCACCAGCTGCTCCTCGAACAGGGAGTGCATGACGACGGCGCCGGCGCCGGCATCGACGAGCCGTCGGGCGGTATCGCCGGTGTCGCACAGAGGCGATGCCCCTACGACAAGGGGGCTCCGAAGTGGGAGCCCCAGCCACGAACAGGAGAGGTCAACCATCGGAGTCCTCCTCTGGGGCCGGCAGTCGGATCTGAGCGAGCTGCTCGTAGACCGCATGGCGGTCGGCCACGGCTCGCTCGGCGGCGGAGACGAGGCGGTCGAAGCGCTCCGGGTCCCGTAGCTCCACCATCCGGAACCGTGCCTCCTCACGCATGTAGGTGCGCATCGGCACCGACACGGGGTCGGCATCGATGTGCAGGGGTGGCTCGCCCTCGGCGACCCGTCGCGGGTCGTATCGGTAGAGGGGCCAGGCCCCGCTGTTGATGGCGCGCGCCTGCTGTTCCGGGGAGTGCACGAGGTCATACCCGTGGGCGATGCACGGGCTGTGGGCGATGATGAGCGACGGTCCCTGGTAGGACTCGGCCTCGAGGAACGCCTTCACGGTCTGGTGGCTGCGAGCCTGCATGGCGACGCTGGCCACGTAGACGTGGCCGTAGGTCATGGCCACCCGCCCGAGGTCCTTCTTGGCCGTCTCCTTGCCGGCGGAGGCGAACTTGGCCACCGCCCCCATCGGGGTGGCCTTCGACTGCTGGCCGCCGGTGTTCGAGTAGACCTCGGTGTCGAGCACCAGGACGTTGACATCCTGCTGGCCGGAGAGGACGTGGTCGAGACCGCCGAAGCCGATGTCGTAGGCCCAGCCATCCCCGCCCACGAGCCAAACGCTCTTGCGAACCAGGTAATCACACAGGGTGTCGAGCCTGCGGGCGTGCGGACCGGTCAGGGTCTTGAGCCGTGAACGCAACTCGTCCACGCGGGCGCGCTGGTCCGCGA
>DAIQBC010000148.1:0-6680 GCA_036781345.1 Acidimicrobiales bacterium
TGATCCAGCTGGCCTGCTCGCTGGCGAGGAACACCACCGCGGCGGCGATCTCCTCGGGACGACCGAAGCGTCCCGCCGCCACCCGGTGCTTGGCCAGCATCTGGGCCATCACCTCGGAGGCGCCGATGCCCTTGCGCTCGGCGGTGGCGAGCGCGTTGGCCTCCACGAGCTCGGTGATCGTGACACCGGGCACCACACAGCTGCTGAGCACGCCGTCGGCGGCGTAGGCCTGCGACAGCGCGGTCGACAGGTTGAGGAGCGCCGCCTTCGCCGCCGAGTAGGGAGCGAAGAGGGGGTCCGGCTCGCGCCCGCTGATCGAGGCGACGTGCACGAGGCGACCCCACCCGGCGGCACGCATCACCGGCACCGCCGCCACCGACAAGCGTGCGGCGGCCAGGAAGTTCAGCTCGAGGCCCACCTGCCAGTCGTCGCCCGTGAGCTCGGGGAGCGGCTTGGGGGACGCGCCGCCGGCGTTGTTGACGACGATGTCGAGTCGACCGAACGCCCGCTGGCACTCGGCGACCATGGCGGCAGCGGTCAAGGGATCGGTGACGTCGACCCGGTAGGCGACCGCGCCGTCGCCCACCTCCGCCTGCACCGCGGCGAGGGCGTCGCGGTCGCGGGCGCAGAGCAGCACCCGGCACCCCTCCGCCGCGAGACCGAGCGCGATGTGACGGCCGATGCCGCGGCTGGCGCCGGTGACGATCGCCGCTCGGCCGTGCAGCCCCAGGTCCACGGCGGCAGGGTAGTGGTGCAGGGCTAATCTGCGGCGACCGAGGGGGTCGATGGTGAACGACGGAGGAGCTGGGGACTTCGACCCCGCGGCTGTCCACGCGAAGTACCTCGCCGAGCGTGACAAGCGGCTGATCCCCGGTCGCGCCGACATCCGTGACCTGTCGCGCGACGAGCACTTCGCCCGCTTCCGCGACGACCCGTTCACACCGGTCACCGCCCGGGACCCGCTCATCGACGAGGTCGACGTGGTGATCGTCGGCGGCGGGATGGCCGGCGTCCTCGCCGGTGCCCAGCTGCGCGACGCCGGCATCGAGCGGATCCGCATCCTCGACCAGGCCGGCGGCATCGGCGGCACCTGGTACTGGAACCGCTACCCGGGCGTGATGTGCGACGTCGAGTCGTACATCTACCTCCCGATGCTGGAGGAGCTCGGCTACATCCCCACCCACCGCTATGCCTACGGCGAGGAGATCCGGCTGCACCTGCAGGCGATCGCCGACCGGTTCGACCTCGTGTCCGACGCCCTCTTCCACACGGGGGTGACCCGCTCGGCATGGGACGAGGACGCCGCCCGCTGGCGGGTCAGCACCGACCGTGGGGACGAGCTGACCTGTCGCTACTACGTGCTGGCCGTCGGCATCCTCAACCTCCTGAAGCTGCCGGCCATCCCCGGCATGGAGCAGTTCGGGGGCCGGTCGTTCCACACGGCGCGCTGGGACTACGAGTGCACCGGCGGCGGCCCGGGGGAGCCGCTCACCAAGCTGCGCGACAAAGTCGTCGCGCTCGTCGGCACCGGCGCCACGGGCATCCAGTGCCTGCCGCCCCTGGCGCAGGCGGCCAAGCACGTCTACGTGTTCCAGCGCACGCCGTCGGCCATCGGCGAGCGGGGCAACCGACCCACCGAGCCCGACTTCGCCGCCGGGTTGGCGCCCGGCTGGCAGAAGGCCCGGATGGACAACTTCCAGGCCGTCATGCTGGGCAAGCCCGTGGACGCGGATCTCATCGACGATGGGTGGACGCACCACTACGCCGTTGCCCAGCACCCGCCCCGGCGGAAGGGCATGACCCTCGAGGAGTACCTCCGGAACGCCCAAGAGGTCGACTACGGGATCATGGAGGAGCACCGGGCGCGCGTCGAGGCCCTGGTGCGCGATCCCGACACCGCCGAGCACCTCAAGCCGTGGTACCGCTACATCTGCAAGCGGCCCTGCTTCCACGACGAGTTCCTGAGCACGTTCAACAGCCCCAACGTCACCCTCGTCGACTGCCCTGCGGGCATCGACTGCGTGACCGAGCAGGGCCCGGTGGTGGACGGCCGCCAGTACGAGGTGGACCTCCTCGTCTACGGCACGGGCTTCGAGGCGGAGCTCACGCCGCTGTTCCGTCGTGCCGGCCACGACATCATCGGCCGAGGTGGCGTCGCCCTCGCCGACAAGTGGGCCTCGGGGGCGGCCAGCCTGTTCGGGATGATGAGCCGGGGCTTCCCAAACCTGTTCGTGATGCCGGCCCCCGGCCAGCAGGCGGTGGTGACCGTGAACTACACGCAGCTCGCGGTGCTCGGGGCCGAGTTCATCGGCGGCGCCGTCCGCATCCTCACCGAGCGTGGCGTGCGGGTGTTCGACGTGCGCGCGGAGGCCGAAGAGCAGTGGACCCAGAAGATCGTCGACTCCTTCGTCGACGCCAGCGAGGTCATGGCCGCCTGCACGCCGTCGCGCATCAACCAGGAAGGCCACCCGGAGTCGCTGAACCCTCGCAACGGCAACTACGGCCGCGGCCTCGGTGACTACTTCGGGTACCGCGAGCTGCTGGAGCAGTGGCTCGAGCGCCGCGACTGCGAGGGCCTGGAGCTCGACATCCAGGGCGCGCCGTGACCGACTCCGCGGTGCGCCGTGACGGTCGGCGAGTCGTGGTCGTCACCGGCGGAGGTGGGGGGATCGGGGCCGCCATCGCGGAGCAGCTCGGGCGCGAGGGTGCCTTCGTCGTCACCGTGGACCCACTCGTGACCCTCGACGGCACCGAACCGCTCCCGACGCCCGAGGAGACCACCGCCGGTCGCATCGTGGCTGCCGGCGGGACGGCCCGCGCTTCGTCGGTCTCGGTGACCGACGGCGACGCGATCCGCCAGCTCTTCGCCGAGCTGGTCGACGAGCACGGCAGGCTCGACGCCGTGATCAACGTCGCTGGCATCAGCCGCCCGACGAGCTTCGCCAAGGGCCGCGAGGAGGACTGGCTCGGCGTGCTCCAGGTGCACCTCGGCGGCTACCTCAACGTCCTCGCCGGCGCCCTGCCGATCATGGCCGGCGCGGGACACGGTCGCGTCCTCGGCGTCACGTCGGGCTCGGGGTGGCGGGCGGCCGACACGGGTGCCTATGGCTGCGCCAAGCGGGTGGTGGCCGCCCTCACCTGGCAGCTGGGCCGGCAGGCTCCGCCCGGCGTCGCCGTCAACGCGATGTCGCCGATCGCCGTGACCCGGATGGTCACGGCGGCACTCGGCCGTGCCCAGGGCAAGGGCGGGACCGGGTCGGGTTCGTCGGCCACGGGCGGTCTCTCGCTCGGCTCGATGCCCGCCCCCGACGAGCTCGGGCCCTTCGGTGCTCACCTCGTCGGTGAGGACATCGGCTGGTGCCACGGCCAGGTGCTCTTCGCCGGAGGGTCAGAGGTGGCGGTGATCGACGAACCCCGCCTGCTCGAGGTGGTGCGCACCGACGAGGTGAGCTCGCTGGCCCACGTGCTCGAGGCCGTCGCCTCCGGAGCGCTGGCGCCAGCCGAGGTCCAGCAGGCGAGCGGCGGCGGGAGCAACCCACGCTTCGGGCCGATCTTCGACGAGCTGATCGTCGCCGATCTCGCGCCCGCCGCGGTGCGGTCGTGCGCGCTCGTCGCCGAAGACCCGGAGCTGGCGGCCTCCGTCACCGCCGCGCTCGAGGCCCGCGCGGTGCGGTGCACCACGATCCGGCCCGACGACGTCGCCCTCGGCTTCCGCGGGGCCACCGATGCGCTGGCGTCGACCGTCGCGCGCGCCGGTCCGCTGGACGCCGTCGTCGTCGCCTTCTACGGAGCCCGGGCGGCAGCCGGCTCGAAGACCGGCTGGGAGCGGGTGCTGGCCGAGCACGATGGCATCGTGGAGCAGGTCCACGCCGACGCCGGCTGGGCCAGGGCGGTGGCTGACCACGCCACCGGTGCCGATCGCGCCGTCCGGCTGGTCACGCTCACCGACGCCACGACGACCGGCGGTCGGAGCCGAGCCCAGGCCTCGGCCCAGCTGGCGCGGGCGGCGCGGGGGGCGACCGGTGAGCGCGTCTCAGCCTTTGCCGTCAGCGTGGAGACGCCGACGGACCAGCGCGGGGCGATCGGCGAGGTCGTGGCCCACCTGCTGTGCAGCCCGGGGGGCACGGCGTTGTCCGGTGCCGAGCTGGTGGTCGGGCCCGGCTGGTTCGGTCTGCGCAGCCACCCCCGCCCCAGGGCCAGCGTCACCTTCGGCGGTCCCGACGTTCCCGGCTGGCTCGACGGCACGCTGCGCAGCATCATCGGCGGATGACGCGTCAGCCGACCCGGGTGGTGGACGCCCACGTGCACCTGTGGGATCCGGCCCGCACCGACTGGTACCCCTACCTCTCGGGTCGACAGCAGCTGAACATGGGCGACGTCTCGGGGATGGCGCGGCGCTTCGACGTGACGACCTATCTCGCCGAGTCGGCGCGATGGAACGTCGAGAAGCTGGTCAACGTGGCGGCGGCCACCGGCCGCCACTCGATCGAGGAGACGCTCGACCTCGACCGGCGGGCGGCCGTAGATGGCCATCCGGACGCCATCATCGGCGGTCTGCCGCCCACGGCCTCGATCGCGGAGGCCATCAAGGTGCTCGACACGCAGATGGGCGCGTCCCGCTTTCGGGGGGTCCGTCCGATGGGCGCCTTCGAGGGCCCGCTCCCGGCCGACGAGGTGCTGCGCGCGCTGCAGGAGCGGGGTCTGGTGTTCGAGCTGATGGCCCACCCCGATCAGCTCCAGCCGGCGGCGGCCGGGCTGGCCGCCCTCGACGACCTCGTCATCGTCGTCGAGCACACCGGCTGGCCGCGCTCCAGCTCGGCCGAGGAGCGGGTCTTGTGGCAGGCAGGGATGGCGGCGCTGGCCGGGCTCGGTGACCACGTCGTCTGCAAGCTCTCGGGTCTGGCGATGCCGCTGGGGTCGATGAGTGTGGCGGCGCTCACCCCGTGGCTGGAGTTCGCCATCGAGACCTTCGGCGTCGACCGGTGCATGTTCGCCAGCAACTTCCCGGTCGATGGCCTGCACGGCACCTTCGACGAGCTGTACACGACGTTCGCCGCCGTGACGGCCGGCCTCGACGACGAGTCCCGCGACAAGCTCTTCGCCGCCAACGCGGAGCGCCTCTACCGCTGCTGACCGGTGCGACTAGAGCTCGGTGCGGCCGAGCTGACGGGCGGCCTCGGGCACGAAGGGGGTGGGAGCGTAGGGACCGCGCTCGACGGAGCTGAGGACCACCTCGGGAAGCACGACGTTGGGTGGGAGCTGGTCGAGCCAGACGACCGTGCGGGCCACGTCGCCGACGTCGAGCGTCAGCATCGGGAAGTGCACGTCGTCGAGCATCGGTGTGGCGACGGGGCCGGTGGTCACCACGTGCACCGCGATGCCGTCGCGTTCGACTTCCTTGGCCAGCGCCGCTGCGAAGGCGTTGAGCCCCGCCTTGGATGCGGAGTAGGCGGCCTTCCCCGGCTGAGGCGCATGGGCCGAGGACGACGACAGGAACACGATGCGGCCACCCGCCAGCATCTCGGGCAGGCAGGCCGCCGTCACCACGAAGGCCGAGGTGAGGTTGGTGCGCAGCACCGACTCGAAGGTGTCGAGCGACTCCTTGCGCACGAACGTGCCCGCCATCACGCCGGCCGCATGCACGAGCAGGTCGACCCGACCGACTTCGCCCACGACGGCGGTGAAGGCCACCGGGTCGGTGCTGTCGGCTGCCAACCACCGGGCGCCGATCTCATCCGCTGCGGCCCGCAGCCGGTCGGCGGTGCGGGCTGTGAGCACCACGTCGTAGCCCCGCTCCACCAGCAGGCGCCCAGTGGCCAGACCGATCCCGCTGCTCCCGCCGGTGATGATCGCAACCCTCGGGCGGGCGTCCATGGAAGGAACCTACGTTGTGCGAGCTGGCCGGCATAGACGTGCGGCAACACGAGCCGACAGCTGAACGCCTCAAGGCACGCGGGTGAACAGGCGCTGCGCGGCGCCTCCGAGGAACTCGGCCATGCCCTCCGCCGACAGCGGCAGAGCCCGGGCGGCCGCGAGCGCCTTTGGCGCGGGGATCACCGGGTGGTCGGACGCGAAGAGGAGCCGTCCCCGTCCTCGGGAGGAGTCCATGAACCGCACCATCGCGGGGTCCATGTAGGTGGCGAGGTAGGCGGAGGTCATCAGGTGCAGCTGGGGCCACTTGAGCATGTACTGGATGAGGAGTGCCTCGTAGGGATGGCCCATGTGGGCACCGATCACCGGCAACGTGGGGAAGTCGATGAGCACGTCCTCGAGCAGCACCGGGTCCTGGCACCGTGAGCGCACCTGCGGCCCCGGGACACCCACGTTGATCGACACGGGCAACGCGGCCTCGGCACAGGCGGCGTACACGGGGTAGTAGAGGCGGTGGTTGAGGTCGTACTGCTCGACCAGCGGAGTGACGCGCATGAGCACGACAGCCGGGTGCTGGGCGAGCTCGCGCACGCGACGCACGTTGTCGAGGGGCTTGGCGGCCCGATCGACGGTGGCAGACACGAGGAACCGCCCTGGGTGCTGCTCGGCGATGGCGATGAAGTCCTCCGCCGCGTAGCCGCCGTGGCGATGGGCCCGCGCAGGGTCGCTCAACCCCGCGGTCAGCACACCGGTGGCGATGCCGGCGTCGTCCATGGCCGCCAGCAGGCCCTCGACGGTGGGCCCCTTGG
>DAIQBC010000149.1:0-6619 GCA_036781345.1 Acidimicrobiales bacterium
GAGGCCATCAGGGTGCTGGGCCACCGCCCGCGAGGCCAGAGCCTGCGCGGCGTCCAGGTCGACACCCTCGAGCCGGGGCACGGTGCCCACAGGTTGCCGCCGCCACTCGGCCAGGCGGGCGGCATGGCCGAGCGCGATCACCGGCGCCTCGGGGAAGGGGAAGACCGGCACGTCCCGCCGGCGCCCGTCGGGAGCGACCGCCTCGATCGTGTGCCCGACCTCACCCGACAGGAAGGACGCCGCGATGGGCTTGTCGACGCCGCTCTCGATCACGCGCCGAACGCAGTCGGCGATCTCGTGGGCGTCGGTGAGCGTGGCGTCGGTGAAGATCACCAGCACGGCGTGGACGGCGTCGTCGGCCAGCACGAGGCGCATCGCGGTCTCGTAGTCGCTCACCGAGCCGCTGGCGATGACGTCCACGGGGTTCGAGACGCCGGCGCCAGGGGCGAGCGCCTCGCGCAGCGCCTGCTGCGTCTCGGCCGAGAGCTCGGGCACGTCCAAGCCGATGCCGGCGCAGGCATCGGCGGCCAGGATCCCGGGACCTCCGCTGTTGCCAACGATCGCGATCCCCCGCCCGGCGGGCAGCGGCTGATGGACCAGGAGCCGCGCGACGTCGAGCAGCTCCTCGAGCGTGGTGACCCGGATGATGCCCGCCTGCCGGAACAGCGTGTCCGCCAGCAGGTCGCTGGAGGCGAGGGCGGCGGTGTGCGAGGAGGCCGCCCGCTGACCGGCCTGTGAGCGCCCGCTCTTCACGACCACGAGCGGCTTGGTGGCGCTGAAGCGCCGGGCGATGCGCCCGAACTTGCGCGGGTTGCCGAACGACTCGAGGTAGAGCAGGGCCAGCTCGGTCCCCGGGTCGTCCTCCCAGTACTGGAGCAGGTCGTTGCCGGATACGTCGGCGGCGTTCCCGACCGACACGAACGACGAGAGGCCGAGCCCGAGGTCGCGCGCCACGTTCAGCACGGCGAGCCCGAGCGCGCCTGACTGCGACGCGAACCCGACCGGTCCGGCGACGGGCTCGTCAGGACCGAAGGTGGCGTTGAGGCGCACGTCGGCTGCGGTGTTGATCACCCCGATGGAGTTGGGTCCGACCAGGCGCATGCCGTGGCGATGGGCGATGCGGACGAGATCGGCTTGGGCGACGGCACCGTCCGACCCCGTCTCCGCAAACCCGGCGCTGATGACCACCACGGCGCCGGCGCCGACGTGGCCCGCCTGCTCGACGAGGCCGGGCACGTGGACGGCGGGGACGGCGATGACGACGAGATCGATGGGGTCGGGGATGGCGGCGAGGTTCGGGAACGCCTTGACTCCCGACACGCTCGTGGCGGCGGGGTTGACCGGGTAGACGGTGCCGCTGAACCCGAGGTCGATCAGGTTGCAGAACAGGATGTTGCCGATCGAGCCAGGGCGACGGCTGGCGCCGACCACCGCGACGTTGTGCGGGCGCAGCACGCGGGCGACCGACGCCGCTTCGGCCTGGTGCTCCCGGGCCAGCACCGCATCGCGCGGCGCGTCGTCGAGCCCGAACTCGATGTCCCACACCCCTTGCTCCATGGCGCGGTGCACCTGGTAGCCGGTGTTGGCGAAGACCTCGAGCATCCGGTGGTTGTCGCCGAGGGTCGCGGCGTGGAAGCGGTCGATGCCGTTCGCCCGGGCGATCACCGCCAGGTGCTCCAGGAGGATCGTGCCGATGCCCCGGAGCTGGTGGCGGTCCTCGACGACGAACGCGACCTCGGCGCTGTTGCGGGTCTCTTCCCACATGTAGCGACCCACGGCGACCACCGTCCCGTCGAGCTCGGCCACCAGCGCGAACCGCTGCTGGTAGTCCAGGTCGAGGAAGGGCTTGACGTCCGCCTCGGTGACCGGGCGGAAGATCGTGAAGAAGCGCTGGTACAGGGTCTGGTCGGACAGCCGAGCGGCCAGGTCGATCAGCTGTTGCCCGTCGTCACGGTGCAGGGGCCGGAGCCGCACCACGCCGCCGTCGGCGACCACGACGTCGGTGGCCCAGACATCGGGGTCGACAGGATCCATCAGCCGATGACCCCGGCGGCCCGGAGGGCACCGAGGCGCTCGGCGCTCAGGCCGAGCTCCGCGGTCAGCACCTCGTCGGTGTGCTCGCCCAGCCAGGGCACCCTCGTCTCGGGGCCCTCGGCCACCTTGGAGAGCTTCATCGGGTTGCCCGGCACGAGCACAGGTGGCTCCCCGTCGGCACGCGGCATCTCCACCAGCATGTGGTGACCGGCCACGTGCGGGTCGGCGATCAGCTCGGGCGCCGTCTGGCTCGGTCCCGCCGCGATGCCGGCCGCGGCCAGCTGCGCAGCGGCCTCGGCGCGGGTGCGGGTGGACGACCAGGCCTCCACCGCCGGGCGGATGACCTCGTCGAGGTTGGGCTCCCAGCCGTAGCGGTCGGCGAAGCGGGGGTCGTCGTGCCACTCCGGCTTCCCGACGAGGTCGGCCAGCTTGGTGAACTGGTGCTCGCGGACCACCTGCATCACCACGTAGCCGTCGGAGCAGCGGAAGCCCTCGCAGATGACGCCGAGGGGCGTGTCACTGTCGGGTCGGGCACCAAGCGACCACAGGTTGCTGACGATGTCGGTCATCGCGACCATGGCGTCGAGCATGGCGACGTCGACGTGCTGGCCCTCGCCGGTTCGTTCGCGCTGGCGCAGCGCAGCCAGGATCCCGATGACGACGAACAGCGCGCTGCTGATGTCACCGAGCGCGCCGACCGGGATGGTGGTGGGGGGGCCATCGGGCGTCTTCCAGGCGTAGATGCCCGACATGGCCTCCACGATGGCGGCGTAGGCAGGCCAGTCGCGATACGGGCTGTCGGTGCCGAAGCCGGACAGGGAGACGTGGATGACCGCCGGGTGGCGTTCGGCGATGACGTCATAGCCCAAGCCGAGGCGCTCGAGGGTGCCCGCCTTGAAGTTCTCCGCCACCACATCGAAGTGGGGCACGAGGTCGAGGAACAGCGCGCGACCCTCGGGGGCCTTGAGGTCGAGACCGACACTCCGCTTGTTGAAGTTGTTGCGCAGGTAGGTGGCCCCCACCTTGCGGCCGTCGGGGTCGAGGATGAACGGGCTGGAGCCGCGACCGGAGTCGCCGGTGACGGGGTGCTCCACCTTGACCACGTCGGCCCCCAGGCGGGCTAGGAGCTGGGTGGCATAGGGCATGGCCTGCATCTGCTCGGCGGCCAGGACGCGCACCCCGTCGAGGGGCTTGCCGTAGCCCACCGCACCCTCATTGGCGATGTCTCCCAGCTCCACCCGTGGCCTCCCGGCGAGAAGTTCCTGACGCCTCGTCAGGCTAGGGCGGTTCGCTACCTCGTCGGGTCGAACCAGGGGTGAGACGCATGAAGGCATCGCATCCCGAGGTCCCGCTCGATCGCCCCCCGACCGCCGGCAACCCGAGGGTCCGGAACGGCGCGCCGCCGGTAGGGTGCGCGTCGATGCCCCTCGCCCCCTACACGAGCTTCGACGTGCCGGTCGCGGGCGGCTCCCTCCACGTCGGCCGGTGGGGCGACGGTCGTCGGATCGTGGTGGCCGCCCACGGGATCACCGGTAACCACCGCTCCTGGCAGGGCGTGGCCCGCGCCCTCGGCCCCGGTGTCTCCCTGGTGGCCCCGGACCTGCGGGGCCGCGGCCGGTCGGCCAAGCTCCCAGCCCCGTACGGGATGGCCGTCCACGCCGACGACCTCGTCGCGGTGCTCGACCACCTGGGACTTCGGCAGGCCGTGCTGGCCGGACACTCGATGGGCGCCTACGTGGCGACCACCGCCGCCACGAGGCACCCCACCCGTTGGTCAGCCGTCGTGCTGATCGACGGCGGCGTGGCCCTGCCGCTGCCGCGTGGCGTCGACCCGGCCGACATGCTGGCCGGCGTGCTCGGCCCGACGCTGGCGCGCCTGGAGATGACCTTCGCCAGCCGCGACGCGTACCACGCCCACTGGCGTGGCCACCCCGCGCTCTCTGATCCGGGTGCATGGACCGAGGACACCGAGGCGTGGCTCGATCACGACCTCACAGGCACAGAGCCCGAGCTGCGCTCCTCGGCGTCGCTCGACGCTGTGCGCGCCGACGGCCTCCAGCTGCTGGTCGATCGCGACGCCCGCCGGGCGTTCGGCGACCTCACCCAGCCGGCGGTGCTGCTGCGCGCCCCGCGGGGGTTGCTCAACCAGGTGCCGCCGCTGCTGCCCGACGAGCTGCTCGACCCACTTCGGGCACGGTGGCCGATCCGCCTCGAGATGCTGGTGGACAACACCAACCACTACTCGATCATCCTGTCCCACCGCGGCGCCCGCGCCGTCGCCGCCCACCTCAGCGCCGCCTGCGGCTGAGCCCAGCTATCCCCTGTCCGCGGGTCGTCCCCTTGCTCAGGTCTCGGCCGAGGTCTTCGGGGGGCGCCACGCGGCAGCAAGGAGCGCGGCAGCACCGCCGGCGCCCGCAAGCAGCGCGATGAGCAGGCCGGTGGTGCCCATGAGGTCGTCATCGATCTCGAGCACGTGATCGAGCGACCACTCCCCCGCTCCGAGGACGGCGATGGCAAAGCCGGCCAGGGTGAGGGTCATCACGTACTCCCAGCCCTCACCGGGGCGGAAGATGAAGAACCCGTTGCCCCGGTGGTTGGTGATCCAGGCCACGAGCATCACGCCCACCACCGCCGCGCCGCCGAAGGGGGTGAGCAGACCGAGCACGAGCAGGGCGCCGCCGCCGATCTCGGTGAGGCTGGCCAACCAGGCATGCAGGATCCCCGGCTTCATGCCCAGGCTCGCGAACCAGCGGCCCGTGCCCTCGATCTTGCCGCCGCCGAAGATGTGGTTGATGCCATGGGCCAGCATCACCGCGCCGAGGCCACAACGCAGCACGAGCAGGGCCAGGTTGAGCGAGTCCAGGTCATCCATCGTGGGCAACGTACCGGGATCGACCCTGCCGGGGGGCCATCGGTACGCTCGGCCGTCATGCCACCGGCCCGGACCACCGCCAAGCTCCTGGGTCTGATCACCGCGGCGTCGGCCGGCCTGCTGGCCGTGCACGCGGCCCAGCGGCAGGCGGAGGCGCGCCGGTCGGCCTCCGGCCCCATCTCGTCGGCGAGCCGCAACGCCCGCAGCGCCGCCATGGTGGGGATGGGCGCGAGGGCCGGCGGGAGGTACGCGCGGCACCGGGCTCGAAAGGTGTTCGTGTCGGCCCACCGGCACGCGGCGTTGGACGCAGCCTTCGAGCTGCAGACCGCCGAGAGCATCGCCGAGGCCTTGGGCAACATGAAGGGCGCCATGATGAAGCTCGGCCAGATGGCGAGCTACCTCGACCAGGGCCTTCCGGAGCCCGTACGCCAAGCGCTTGCCGAGCTCCAGGCCAACGCCCCGCCGATGAGCGCCGAGCTGGCCGGCCAAGTGGTGCGCGAGGAGCTGGGCCGACCGCCTGAAGAGGTGTTCGCCACCTGGGACCCGACACCCATCGCGGCGGCCTCCATCGGACAGGTGCACCGTGCCATGACCCACGATGGGCGGGCGGTGGCGGTGAAGGTGCAGTACCCGGGGGTACGCGAGGCGATCACGGCCGACCTCGGGAACGCCGGCCTGCTCTTCGGCGCCATGGGGATCCTCTTCCCGGGTCTCGAGCCGGAGCCCCTCGTGGCCGAGCTCCGTCTGCGACTCACCGAGGAGCTCGACTACCGGCGCGAGGCCGAGAGCCAGAGGCTGTTCGCCGCGCACTACGAGGGCCATCCCTTCATCCACATCCCAGCCGTGCTGGATGACCTGTCGGCCGATCGGGTGCTCACCACGGAGCTGGCCGACGGCGCCCGGTTCGACGAGGTCGAGCAGTGGAGCCAGGAGGAGCGAGACCTCGCGGCCGAGGCGATCTTCCGGTTCGTGTTCGGGAGCCTCTACCGGCTCCACGCGTTCAACGGCGACCCGCACCCTGGGAACTACCTCTTCCGCCCTGGCGGCCAGGTGACCTTCATCGACTTCGGGCTCGTCAAGCGGTTCGACCAACACGAGGTGGATCTCATCGCGGCGATGCTGAAGGCGATGGTCGTGGACCGCGACATCACCGAGTACCGGCGGCTGATCGAGGGCATCGGCATGCTGAAGGCAGGGAGCGGCTTCAGTGACCGGGACGTGCAGGACTACTTCGGGCACTTCTACGACTTCGTCCAGCGCGACGAGATCACCACCATCACACCGGAGTTCGCGTCGGAGACCGTCCGGCGCTTCTTCGACGCCGGAGGCCCGCACGGGCCGATCATGAGGGCAGCCAACGTGCCTCCGACGTTCGTGATCATCCAGCGCATCAACCTCGGGCTCTACGCCATCTTCGGCCAGCTCCAGGCCACCGCCAACTGGCGGCGCATCTCCGAGGAGATCTGGCCCTTCGTCGCAGGGCCCCCGTCGACGGAGCTCGGCCGCCGAGCGGCGGCATGGGCCGCCACGAGGGACGGCACGTGATCGAGGTCATCGCCCTCGACGGCGACGACACCCTGTGGCACAGCGAGCACCTCTTCGTCGACACGCAAGACCGCTTCCGTCAGCTCGTCCGTCCCCACGTCGACCTCGACGACGAGGCGCTCGACGATCGCCTGCTCGAGGTGGAGCGCCGCGACCTGCCGCTGTTCG
>DAIQBC010000150.1:0-6569 GCA_036781345.1 Acidimicrobiales bacterium
CCTACGCCCCCAACACCGGCGTGATCTTCTCGCCCAGCCACGGCATGGACTTCTATGCCATCGGCCTGCAGATCACCGGCATCGCGTCCCTGCTGGGCGCCGTGAACCTCGTGGTCACCGTGCTCAACATGCGGGCGCCCGGCATGACCCTGATGCGGATGCCGGTGTTCACCTGGATGAGCTTCGTCACCCAGATGCTGCTCGTGTTCGCCATCCCGGTGATCTCGGTGGCCTTGTTCCTGCTCACCTTCGACCGGCTCTTCGACGCCAACTTCTTCAACGTCTCCCAAGGCGCCGACCCGCTGCTGTGGGAGCACCTGTTCTGGATCTTCGGCCACCCTGAGGTGTACATCCTGATCCTGCCGGCCTTCGGCATCGTGTCGGAGATCATCCCGGTGTTCGCGCGCAAGCCGATCTTCGGGTACCCGTTCATGGTGTTCTCGGGCATCGCCATCGGGTTCATGGGTTGGGGGGTGTGGGCCCACCACATGTTCGCCTCAGGACTCGGGCCGATCTCTGTCGCCGCCTTCTCGGTGTCGACGATGTTCATCGCGGTGCCAACGGGGGTGAAGATCCTGAACTGGATGGCCACCCTGTGGGGCGGGAAGATCAGCTTCACCACCCCGATGCTGTTCTCGATCGGCCTCATCGCGATGTTCACCATCGGCGGCCTCTCTGGCGTCACCCACGCCGTGGCGCCGGCGGACACGCAGCAGACCGACACCTACTACATCGTCGCCCACTTCCACTACGTGATCTTCGGCGGCGCGCTGTTCGGTTTCCTCGGGGGTTTCTACTTCTGGTGGCCCAAGGTGTTCGGGTACGCGTTGAACGAGGCGTGGGGCAAGGTCCACTTCTGGCTCACCTTGATCGGCCTGAACCTCACCTTCGGGCCGATGCACATCCTGGGCCTGCAGGGAATGAGCCGGCGCATCCACACCTATCGGGACGGCTACGGCTTCAACTTCTGGAACGCCGTGGCCACGGTCGGCGCCTTCGTCATCGCGGTGAGCTTCATCGTGTTCTTCATCAACATCGTGCGGTCGAAGCGGGCGGCGGGATCACTTCCGGCCCCAGGACCGGACCCCTGGGATGGTCGGAGCCTCGAGTGGAGCATCCCGTCGCCCACGCCGGAGCACAACTTCGACGACGACCCGATCATCACGCAGCTCGACGACTTCTGGCATCGGAAGTACGCCGAGGACGAGCTCGGTCGCATGGTCCCGGTCGCCACCGCCGCGGAGGTCGCCATGCCGGGTGACGGGTCCCGATCGCACCTCCCGGCCCCGTCGTACTGGCCGCTGGTCCTGTCCCTCGCCTTCCCTCTGGTCGGCTACGGCGTGATCTTCAACATGGCCATCGCCGGCGTCGGTGTGGCGGTGCTGCTCGCGGGCATGGTGGGTTGGGCGCTGGAGCCACCGGACGACGAGGACCTCCCACCGCACGGACACGACGGCCACGACGGCGGAGGCGCGGCCACCGAGCCTGACGTGGCCGCGGCCGTTCTCGAGGGGGTGAGCGTCGGTGACTGACACCACCGTCCACGTCCCCGTCGCGGAGGCTGTCCACGGTCACCGCAGCGCCACTGGCCTGTCCAACACGAAGCTGGCCATGTGGGTGTACCTCGGCTCCGACTGCCTCCTCTTCGGCAGCCTCATCTCCACGTACTTGCTCCTGCGCCACCGGGCGGTGCAGGGGCCCGGTCCCAAGGATGTGTTCGACATCCCGTTCACGTCGGTGAGCTCCTTCGTGCTCCTGATGAGCTCGCTCACCATGGCCCTCGCGGTGGCCTCGATCGCACGCGGTGACGTGCAGCGGAACCGGGCCTGGCTGGCCACCACCGCGATGCTCGGCGGGGTGTTCATCGGCGGCCAGGTGTACGAGTTCACCACCTTCTATCGGGAGGGGTTGGGCTACACCACCAACATCTTCGGCTCGGCCTTCTACACGCTCACCGGCTTCCACGGCATCCACGTGAGCGTGGGCATCGTGATGCTGATGTCGCTGCTCGTGATGTCGATCCGCGGCAACCTCGGACCGGAGCGGGCGGAAGCCGTCGAGGTCGTGGGGCTGTACTGGCACTTCGTCGACATCGTGTGGATCGTCATCTTCACCGTCGTCTACCTGATCCCGTGAGGAAGCTGGGCCACTGATGAGCACCGTCGCCGAAGAACACGTGCACGAGCACCCGAGTGACCTCCAGTACGTCAAGATCGCGCTGATCCTCGGCGTCATCACCGCCTTCGAGGTCGCCACCTACTTCTGGAAGGACGCCAGCACCAAGTTGCTCGTCGTCATCCTCTTCCCGATGATGACGGCCAAGTTCCTCATCGTCACCTCGTACTTCATGCACCTGAAGTACGACAACCCGCTCTTCCGCCGGATCTTCTTCTTCGGTCTCATCCTCGCAGCGGTCGTCTTCATGATCGCCCTGACGGCGTTCAACTTCTTCAGCGACGACTACCTGCGGTTCCTGCAGTGACGTGGTGACGGCCACTGCGGCCGCGAGCGCTGACTTCTGGCGCTGGCAGCCGCACCCTGAGGTGTGGCTCCTCGTCGGGAGCTTGGCCGGCCTCTACACCTATGCCGCCCGGGTGATCGGACCGAAGGTCGTTCCGGCCGGCACCCCGGCCGTCACCCGCACGCAGAAGCGCTGGTTCACCTTCGGGATCCTGTTGCTGTGGGCGGCGGCTGACTGGCCGGTCCACGACATCGGCGAGCAGTACCTCTACCTGGTGCACATGAGCCAGCACCTCGTCCTCACCCTGGTGGTGCCGCCGGTGATGCTCCTGGCCACCCCTGAGTGGCTGGCCCGGCTGGTCGTGGGAGGAGGTCGGGCCAATGCCGTCGTCCGGCGGATGGCCCGCCCGGTGCCCGCGGGTCTTCTGTTCAACGCGCTGGTGCTGGTGTCCCACTGGCAGGTCATCGTCAACAACGCGTCCTCCAGCGGCCTGCTCCACTACGGGGTGCACACGGTCCTCGTCACCGCCGCCCTGCTGTTCTGGATCCCCGTGTGCGGCCCGTTCCCCGAGCTGCGCATCTCGGCGCCGGCCCAGATGATCTACCTGTTCGTGGCCTCCATCGTGCCCACGGTGCCGGGTGCGTGGCTCACCTTCGCCGAGGGCGCGGTGTACTCCGTGTACGACATCCCGGAGCGTCTGTGGGGCATCTCCGTGACCAGCGATCAGCAGGTGGCCGGGCTCCTGATGAAGCTCGTGGGGGGCAGCTACCTCTGGGTGCTCATCACGATCATCTTCTTCCGCTACGCCGCCCGCGCCGAGCGCGCCGACGACGTCCTGACCTTCGAGAAGGTCCAGGAGCACTTCGAGGAGCACCCGGCCCCCGCCGCTCGTCGGTAGCGATCCGCCGACTGGCGGTATACCCTGGGGGGTATGTGTAGACGAGCGCACTGCGCCACCTGTGACCGTCCGACCTACGCCGGGTGCGGCCGCCACGTCGACCAGGTGCTCGGCGACGTGCCGACCTCCCAGCGCTGTCAGTGCGCCGCCAACGGCCCGGAGGTGGGTGCGACGCGCGCCAGGCGCTCCTGGTTCGGCGCCCGTACGAACCGCGCAGGGGTGCCACCCACGCCGACGCGCTAGCGGATCACTCCCAGCGGAAGAGGCGCGTGGCGAGCAGTGGGCTGACGACCGCCCACGCCACCAGCACCAGCCAGGCGCGGCCGGGGACCGAGCCGCCTGCAGCCAGGGTGCCGCGCGCTGCTTCGGCGAGTGCGCCGCTGGGAAGCGCTCGCGTCAGCGCCCGGACCGGGCCGGGGAGCTCCTCCAACGGGATGATCATGCCGGACAGGAGCAGCAGCACCAGGTAGAGGCCGTTGGCGGCGGCCAGCGTGACGAGGGCCTTGAGGGCACCGGCGAGGCAGAGCCCGAGGCCGGCACATGCCACCGTGCCCAGCACGATCGCAGCGATGAAGCCAGGCTTCGGAGCCGGGTCCCATCCCAGCGCCAGCGCCACCACCCAAAGCACCGCCACCTGCACCACCTCGACGACGAGGATGGCCAGGGTCTTGGCAGCCAGCAGGCGGGGGCGGCCGAGTGGCGTGGCGCCGAGGCGCTTCAGCACGCCGTACTCCCGGTCGAAGCCAGTGCTGATGGCCAGGTTCACCAGGGCGGTGGACAGCACGGCCAGGGCCAGCACCCCAGGCGCCAGGAAGGCGATTGGGTCGCCGTCGATGGGCAGCACGTCGACGTTGGCGAAGAAGACGAGCAGGAGCACGGGGATCCCGAGCGTGAGGAGCAGTGACTCGCCGTTGCGGGCCAGCAGCGCCAGCTCGAGGCGGAGGTGGGCGACCAACGGGGTCACGACCGCCCCCGGCGCCAGCGCCGGCGCCCCGGCGTGGCCGGGCGCGGCTCGGCTGTCCCCGGCTCGGCCACCAGCCGCAGGAACACGTCTTCGAGGCGCTGGCGACCGGCACGTAGGTCGGCGAGCGGCAGATCCTGCTCGGCCAGCCAGGCCGTGAGGGCGGCCACCAGGGTCGGCGTGCCGGTGCCAGCCACGAGGTACTCGCCGGGGGTCACCTCGGTGACGGGAGCCCCGATGCGGGTCGCCAGCGACGCGACGTCGAGCCCGGGTGGGGCGCCGAAGCGCACCTCCTCGACGGCGGCGGAGGACATCAGCGAGGCAGGGCTGCCGGCCGCCACCACGGTGCCGTGATCGAGGATCACCACATGGTCGGCCAGCTTCTCGGCCTCGTCGAGATCGTGGGTGGTGAGCACGACGGTGACGCCGTCGTCGCGCAGGCCGGCGACCACCTCGCGGATGGCCAGGCGGCCCTGTGGGTCGACGCCCGAGCCAGGCTCGTCGAGGAACGCAACTTGGGGTCGCCCGACGAGGGCCAGCGCCAGGGCGAGGCGCCGCTGCTCGCCGCCGGAGATCTGTCGCCACGTGCGCCGCTCGGTGCCGGTGAGGCCCACGCGCTCGAGCAGCTCGGCGGGATCGAGCGCATCCTCGTAGAGCGCGGCCGCGTGACGCAGCGCCTCGAGCACCCGCACCCCGGGGCCCACACCCCCCGACTGCAGCATCACGCCGACGCGCCTTGTGAGCGCACGGTGGTCGGCCTGCGGGTCGAGCCCCATCACCGATGTCCTGCCTCCGTCGGGGCGACGGAAGCCCTCCAGCACCTCGACGCTGGTCGTCTTGCCGGCACCATTGGGGCCGAGCACGGCGGTGATCTGGCCCGCCTGGGCCGTGAAGGAGACGTCGCGCACAGCCGTCACGTCGCCGTAGCGCACGGTGAGCCCGTCCACCTCCACCGCTGCCATCGGGCCGACGCTACCCGGGCCCGGTCCTCCTCGATCTGTGGACGCTCACGCTCGCTATGCGGACGTGCGCGTCCACAGAACGTTGCGTCAGCGGGTGGCGGCGAGCGCCTTGGCGAAGGCGGCGAGGGAGGTGTCGACCTCGGCCTCGCTGACCACCAGGGGGGGCATCCAGCGGATGACGTTGCCGAAGGTGCCGGCGTTCATGAGGATGAGCCGTCCCTCGGTGAGGCAGTGCTTGAGGATGGGCGGCACCCGCGCCGCGTCGGCCAGCTCGGTGGCCACCATCAGGCCCGGCCCCCGCACGTCGGCGATGCCGCCGTCCTCGGCCGCCAGCGAGCGCAGACCCGCGCGGAGCTGCTCACCGCGGGCGTTCACCTCGGCCAGGAACCCCGGCTCGGAGAGCACGTCGATGGTGGCGATGGCTGCCGCACAGCCGATGGGGTTGCCCCCGTACGTGCCGCCATGGCTTCCGGTGGGCCAGCGCCCCATGAGCTCCGCCGAGGCGCCCACCGCCGAGATCGGGAACCCCGAGGCCAAGCCCTTGGCCATCACGACCACGTCGGGCCGGATGCCGTGCTGCTCCACGCAGAACATGGTGCCGGTGCGACCGAAGCCGCTCTGCACCTCATCGGCGATGAAGAGGATGCCGTGCTCGCGGCAGATGGCCTCGAGGCCCTGGAGGAACGCGGTGGGGGCGGGCACGTAGCCGCCCTCGCCCAGCACCGGCTCGATGAGCATGGCCGCCGTCTCCGACGGCGCCGTCTGGCTGAGGAGCAGCAGCCTGACCGCGTCGAGGCAGCGCTCCACCTCGTCGTCTGTCTTGGGGAACGGGGCCACGAACACGCCCGAGGGCAGCGGCGCGTGCCCCGCCCGATAGACCGTCTTGGAGGTCGTCATCGCCATGGCTAGATGGGTGCGGCCGTGGAAGCTGCCCTGGAACACGATCACGTTGGGGCGACCGGTGACCTGCTTGGCCAGCTTCACCGCCGACTCGGTGGCCTCGGCACCCGAGTTGGCGAAGAAGAAGGTGTCGATCGGAGGCGGGGTGATGGCGGTCAGCCGCCCGGCCAGCTCTGCCAGCCGGGTGTGGCGGTAGACGTTCACCTGAGCGTGGATGAAGCGCGCCGCCTGGGCCTGGATGGCCTCCACCACGTGGGGGTGGCAGTGCCCCGTGCTCGTCACCGCGATGCCGCTCGAGAAGTCGAGGTACTCCTCGCCGTCGGTGGTGGTGACCACGCAGCCCTGCCCCGAGGCCACCTCGAGATCCGTCACGCGGAACCACACGTC
>DAIQBC010000151.1:0-6561 GCA_036781345.1 Acidimicrobiales bacterium
GGACAGCAGCGGCTCGTGATCGGCGTGCTCGACGGGCGTGACCCTCTCGAGCTGCTGGACATCCTCGACGTCGCCTCCGCGGCCGAGGTGGTCTGCTGCACCCCAGACTCGCCGCGAGCCCTCCCGGCCGCCGCGCTGGCGGAGCACGTGGCGCGGCTCGACGGTCGGGCCCGGGTGATCCCAGACGTCGCTGCCGCCCTCGCCGCCGCCCTCGCCGCCGCCGACCCCGACGACGTCGTCCTCGTGACCGGCTCGCTCTACACCGTGGGTGCGGCCCGCTCGGCCTGTCGGCGCCTCGGGCTGGTCTCGGATCGCTGAGCCTGCGTAGCGTCCGCCCCCATGAACCAGACCTTCGTGATGTGCAAGCCCGATGCCGTGGAGCGCGGGCTCGTGGGCGAGATCGTGTCTCGGCTCGAGCGCAAGGGCCTGCGTCTGGTCGCGGCCGAGCTGCGGTCCGTCGACGAGGCGCTCGCGAAGCAGCACTACGCCGAGCACGCCGACAAGCCGTTCTTCGGCGAGCTCGTCGCCTTCCTGACCCGCTCCCCGGTGTTCGCCATGGTGGTGGAGGGGCCGGCCGACAACACGTTCTCGCTGGTCCGCAAGCTCGTGGGTGCGACCAAGGTCGATGACGCCGAACCGGGCACGATCCGGGGCGACTACGCCACCGTCACCACCGAGAACCTCGTGCACGCGTCCGACGGCCACGACAGTGCCACTCGGGAGATCGCGCTCTGGTTCTCGGGCCGCAGCTGACCCGATTGTTGCGGTTGGGTTACAGGCTCTAGGCTCATCCTCCACCTGAGGCCCACGGTCGACCAAAGGTCGACCTTCCGGCTTCGACCGAGCACGAGTACGCTGCCGTGATCGCCCAGTGCCGCTAGCGGAGGGCCCCGCCCCGATGTCCGAGAACGTCCTTTCTTCGATCATGGGCCGCGACATGGCGGTCGACCTTGGCACCGCGAACACGGTGGTGTACGTCCGCGGACGCGGGATCGTGCTCAACGAGCCCTCCGTGGTGGCGGTCAACGTGCGCGACGGCCGCCCGCTGGCCGTCGGCATGGAGGCCAAGCGGATGATCGGCCGCACCCCTTCCCACATCCAGGCCATCCGGCCCTTGAAGGACGGCGTGATCGCCGACTTCGAGATCTGCGAGAAGATGCTCCGCTACTTCATCCAGAAGGTGAACAACCGGCGCTGGAGCAAGCCGCGCATGGTGATCTGCGTCCCGTCTGGCATCACGGGCGTAGAGCAGCGCGCGGTGCAGGAGGCGGCGGAGTACGCCGGGGCCCGCAAGCCGGCCTACATCATCGAGGAGCCGATGGCGGCGGCGATCGGTGCCGGCCTGCCGGTCCAGGAGCCGACCGGCAACATGATCGTCGACATCGGCGGCGGCACCACGGAGGTGGCCGTGATCTCCCTCGGCGGCATCGTGGCCAGCCAGTCTGTTCGGGTGGGCGGCGACGAGCTCGACGAGTCGATCGTCCAGTTCATCAAGAAGGAGTACAGCCTCGCCGTCGGCGATCGCACCGCCGAGGAGGTCAAGATCGCGCTCGGCTCCGCCTGGCCGCTCGAGGAGGAGCTGCACGCGGAGATCCGAGGTCGTGACCTCGTCACCGGGCTGCCCAAGACGATCGTCACCACCACCGAGGAGATCCGCCTGGCGATGGCAGAACCGGTGTCGGCCATCGTCGATGCCGTGAAGGTCACGCTCGACAAGACACCGCCCGAGCTGGCCGCTGACATCATGGAGAAGGGGATCACGCTCGCTGGTGGTGGCGCGCTGCTCCACGGGATCCAGGCCCGCCTCCATCACGAGACGGGCATGCCGATCGTGATCGCACCCGACCCGCTCCACGCCGTCGCCATCGGGTCGGGCCAGTCGCTGGAGGAGTTCGAGGCCCTGAAGGGCGTGCTGTTCTCCTCGACGAACCACTGACCTCTCGTCGTCCGTGGCCCTCTCGCGCCGGACCGGTGGCCGATCTCGGCTGACCATCGCGCTGCTCGTCCTCACCTCGCTGTCGCTGCTGACCCTCGACTTCCGCGACTCGCCGATCGTCCAGAGCGCGCGTCGCACCGCGGCCACGGTGTTCTCGCCGCTGCGTGGTGCGGCGGAGTCGGTGAGCGAGCCGTTCACCAACGCCTGGCACGGCATCACGGGCTACGGCGGCCTCAAGGACCAGAACGATGAGCTCCGTCGACGGATCGACGAGCTCGAAGGCCGAGATGTGTTGCAGGAGGATGCCGCCCAGCAGCTGGCTGAGCTGCTCGGCCAGCAGAACCTCGAATGGGTGGGGGACATCCCCACCACCGCCGCCCGCGTGCTCTCGGGCAGCCCCTCGAACTTCTCCCACACCGTCGACATCTCCAAGGGCAGCGACGATGGCATCGCGGTGGGCATGCCGGTGGTCAACGGCGCGGGCCTGGTCGGCAAGGTGGTGCAGGTGACGGGCAGTCGGGCCACCGTGCAGCTGATCACCGATCCCGACTTCGCGGTGGGGGCCAAGCTGCTCCCGAGCAACGTGACGGGCACCGCGCGTGGCCGGGGGCGGGGGAAGGACCTCGTCGTCGACACGCCCCTCGAGCCCGACTCGGAGGACCTGCCGACACCTGGCACCTCGCTCACCACGAGCGGCGCCGAGCTGAGCGCGTTCCCTGACTCGATCCCCATTGGGAAGGTTCGATCCGTCAGGGAGTCCGGCGGCGGGTTGGCTGTCGACCTGGTCGTGCGGCCCATGGCCGACACTGAGCGGCTCGCCTTCGTCACGGTGCTGCTCTGGGAGCCGCCGGCGTGACCCCGGCGAGCCGATGGGTGGTGGCGGTCCGCACCTCGGTGGTCCTCGTGCTCGCCCTCACCTTCCAGCTCGGCATCGCCCCCAGCCTCGGGCTGTTCGGGGTGCAGGGCGACCTCCTCCTCTTGGTGGCCATCGCCGCAGGGGTGTCGGCGGGTCCGGACCGTGGGGCCGCGGTGGGCTTTGCGGCCGGCCTCGCCTATGACCTCATGCTGCAGACCCCGTTCGGCCTCTCGGCCCTGACCTACGCCACGGTCGCCTACCTCGTCGGAGGACTGCAGGATTCAGTGCTGCGAGCGGCGTGGTGGATACCGGTCCTCACCGCGACCCTGGCAAGCATGCTGGGTGTCATCCTGTACGGCGTGTTCGGCACGGTGCTCGGGGAGGACCTCGTCGGGGTGGCCCTCGTGCGCACGGCCGCCGTCGTGGCGCTGCTGAACGCCATGGCCGCCCCTATCGTGATGAAGGCGACCGAGTGGGCCATCGGCTCCGGCCGCGGGGCACGGGCACGGGGGGTGTTCCGGTGATCGCGGAGTCGCCGCGCGTGCGGATGTCGGTGCTCGGCATCGTCGTGTTCGCGCTGTTCGCCTCCCTGTTCGCCCGCCTCTACTACCTGCAGGTCATGGCCTCCGACCAGTACAAGGTGGCGGCCCAGGCCAACCGGATCCGCGTCGTGCAGGTGGAGGCACCTCGGGGCCGGATCCTCGACCGCAACGGCAAGGTCTTGGTCGACAATCGCATCTCGGTGCAGATCACCATCGATCGCACGATCACCGATGCCCTTCCCGACGACGAGCGCGCCGCCGTGCTCACCGCGGTGGCCGAGGGGCTGGCCCGCTCGGGCAAGCCCAAGACCGTGGAGCAGCTCGCGGACGATCTGACCAACGAGCGCTACAGCCCGTATGTGCCTGTGCCCGTGGCCGGGGACGTGCCAGAGGAGCTCAAGATCTGGATCGACGAGCACGGGGCCGAGCTCCCGGGCGTATCCGCGGAGAGGGTCGCAGTGCGGCGCTACCCCTACGGTCAGCTGGCCGCCCACGTGCTGGGGTACACGGGCCAGATCATCGATGAGGAGTACAAGGACAGGGCCGACTCCCCCAAGCCCTACACGCTGAACGACGAGATCGGGAAGTACGGCGTCGAGAAGGTCTACGAGGACGATCTGCGGGGCACGCCCGGTTCGCGCTCGATCGAGGTCGACGCCCAGAACCACCCCATCCAGGTCGTGGCGGAGACGGATCCCATTCCCGGCGACGACGTCGTCCTCAACCTCGACATCGACGTGCAGGCGCAGGCCGAGCAGGCGCTCCAGTCGGGCCTGGCCATCGCCAAGGACCGCCCGTGCCGCGGGTGCAGCGTCCCTCCGAAGGGCGAGGTCGGCTCCACCGTCGTGCTCGACCCCACCTCCGGTGGTGTGATCGCCATGGCGTCGTACCCCACCTTCAACCCGGCGGAGTTCGTCGACGGCATCAGTGATCTGGAGTGGGCCTACCTCACGGCCAAGGAGAACAACGCCCCGCTCAACAACTGGGCGATCCAGGGGCAGTACGCACCCGGGTCCACCTTCAAGCCGTTCACCGCCGTGTCGGCTCTCGAGGCCGGGCTGGTCACGCCGGACACGACCGTGCTCGACGACGGCGTGTTCGAGGTGCCGGATTGCAGCGGCGATTCCTGCACCTTCCGCAACGACGGGAGCCGGAAGTACGGCGTGGTCGACCTGCGCCGTTCGCTGACGGTGTCCTCGGACTTCTACTACTACGGGCTCGGCGCGCAGTTCTGGAGGGATCAGACCCGACTCGGCGGGCCGGAGGTGAACGCGAACCTGTTGAAGCGGTTCGGCTTCGACTCCGACACCGGTGTCGACCTCTCCAGCGAGCAGTCGGGGCGGATCCCCTCGCCGGCCTGGCTCAGATCGTTCTGTGAGCAGATCACCTGCGAGGACGACGTGTGGCGCACCGGGCGCAGCGTGAACATGGCCATCGGGCAGGGCGACGTGCTGCTCACTCCCCTCCAGATCGCGTCCGGCTACGCCACCATCGGCAACGGTGGCGCCGTGTGGCAGCCCCACGTGGCCAAGGAGATCCGCGATGGCGTCACCCGGCAGCTCAAGCGCACGATCGAACCCAAGCAGATCGGCACGGTGCCGATCACGCCCGAGTGGCGCGCGGCCCTTGTCGACGGCCTGGTGGGCGTCACCACCAAGCCCGGTGGCACCGCGGTCGGTGCCTTCAGCGGGTTCCCGTCCGACGTCTTCCCGGTCGCCGCCAAGACCGGCACCGCTCAAGTGAGTGGGAAGGCGCCCACTGCGGTGTTCGGGTCCTTCGCCCCCGCCAACGCTCCGCGGTATGCCATCTCCGTGCTGCTGGAAGAGTCGGGCTACGGCGGGTCGGTCGCAGCCCCCGTCGCGCGGCGCCTGTTCGATGTGCTCGCCAACCCGGCTCTGCTCCCGCCTGCGCCCGAGGGCGGCGTGATCGAGGTGCTGGGGTCCTTGGCTCCCGATGCCGGTGAGGTACGTGACTGATGGCGGCCACCACGTCGTTCTCGACCCGCAACCGGGTCGCCCCGGGAGCCCTGGGGCGGATGTCCCGAAACCCGGCGGCCCCCTGGCGCCACATGGACCTCGTGCTGCTGGGCAGCATCGTCGCGGTGGCGGGGCTCGGCTGCCTGATGATCTTCAGTGCGACACGAGGAAGCGACCCGGCCGACTTCGATACGAGCTACCTCTCCAAGCAGCTCCTGTTCGTGGCCATCGGGGCTCCGTTCATGTTCCTTGTGGCCATGATCGACTACCGGCGGTATCGGGAGGTCGCCCCGGTCGTCTACGGGGCAGCCATGCTCGGCCTGCTGATGGTGGTCACCGGGTTGGGTAGCGAGCGCAAGGGAACGCAGGCGTGGTTCCAGCTCGGCCCCTTCCAGCTGCAGCCATCGGAGCTGGTCAAGATCGTGGTGATCGTGACGTTGGCATCGGTGATCGCCCACTTCAACAGTGAGCTCGATGGGCCACGGCTGTTGTTGGCGCTGGCCGTCGTCGGCGGGCCGATGCTGCTGATCCTGTTGCAGCCCGACCTGGGCACCGCGTTGGTCTTCGTGGCCGTCGCGATGGGGATGCTGCTCATCGGCGGGGCCCAGGTCCGTCACATCGCGGCGCTAACCCTCGTGGGCATCATCGGCGTGGTGATGGTGCTCAACTCCGGCATGCTCGAGAAGTTCCAGCAGTGCCGACTCACCTCGTTCCTCGAGACGCAGGACCAGGAGTGCGCCAACCGGGGCTCCCAGTACAACGTCGAGCAAGCCAAGACGGCCATCGGCTCGGGCGCATGGCTGGGCACAGGGCTGTTCGAGGGCACGCAGACCCGACTGGACATCGTGCCGGAGCAGCACACCGACTTCATCTTCACCGCGCTCGGGGAGGAGCTGGGCTTCGTGGGCTCGGCGTCGTTGCTCGCCCTCTTGTCGGTCATCGCCTGGCGCATCTGGAGGACTGCGCAGCTCGCGCGCGACCCGCTCGGCACGCTGATCTGCGTGGGCGTGCTGTCGATGTTCGTGTTCCAGGTGTTCGAGAACGTGGGGATGACGATGGGGATAATGCCGGTCACCGGCATCCCGCTGCCCTTCATGAGCTACGGCGGCTCCAGCACCCTGACCGCCTTCATCGGCGTCGGCCTCGTCCTCAACGTCCACATGCGCCGCTTCTCCTGACCCACCAGGGAGGTTGGTGCCCCGAGCCTCCGGGGTCCGCCGCGCGAGGATCGGCCCCGTGGGGGCGCCGTAG
>DAIQBC010000152.1:0-6530 GCA_036781345.1 Acidimicrobiales bacterium
CGGCCCTCGGCGATGAAGGTCAGCAGCTCCTGGTCGGCCTCGCTGAGGTCGTCGTCGGACTGCACGGGTCGCACCAGCGCGTCGACGATCACCGGATCGAGGAGGGTGCCGCCGGTGGCCACCGCCCGGATGGCGTCGATGAGCTGGTCGCCCTCGGCCAGGCGGTCCTTGAGGAGATAGGAGTAGCCGGCGGCGCCATCGGCGAGAAGCGACACCGCGTACTCAGGGTCGTCGAACTGGGACAGGATCACGATCCCGGTGCCCGGCATCCGCTGGCGGATCTCCTTGGCGGCGTCGATGCCCTCCCGCTGGAAGGTGGGGGGCATGCGGATGTCGCTCACCACCACCTGCGGCTGGTGCTCCATCGCCGCCGCGATGAGCTCGGGGTGGTCGGACGCCTCGCCCACCACCTCGACATCGGGCTCCCGGGCCAGCAGCGCCCGAACCCCGGCGCGCACGATGAGGTTGTCGTCCGCCAGGACCACCGTGATCACGCCATCGGCCACCGCCCCATCCAGTCAGATCTGGCTGATCCTGACCAGGGGGCAGCCATGCGAGGTGGGGGGGGTGCCAGCCACACCCCTCGGAGGCTGGTCAACGCCCTTGGATCCCGGGCTGGGGTGCAAGATGCTGAGGTCATCCGAGACAAGGAGCGAGCGATGAAGATCGAGTCGAGGGTGGTGGCGGTGTCGTGGATCCCGTCGGAGGCCGTCAGCGGGGCGATGAAGGCGCCGTTCGGACTGGGGGTGGCCCACTACGACCAGCCCCTGCCGGGGGTGCTGGGGGACCTGGAGGACTGGCGGGTCCGTGACCTGTTCCGCGTGGCCAACGACCTGCGGGCCTGGATCGACGTGGGCGACGACGGCGCCATCACCGACCACGGCTACAGCGGGGGCGGGGTGATCGGCTCCACCACCATGGCCCTCGCGGGCGCGTCGGCCACCTTCCAGGCCGTGGCCTACCCCGACCTGGTGGCCGATCCCGAGGTTGGCGACGGCTCGGTGCGGTTCCAGCAGACGGCCGGTGGCCGCACGGGCGTGCCCGCCCCCCGCCGGGTGGCCAAGCCGCCCTTCGTGCAGTACCACGCGCCCACCGCGTGGTCGACGCTGTCGCTCACGATCCACGCCGACGGCCGGTCCGACTGGGAGCTCGTGGGCGCCAGCCCCTTCCCCCGGCACTGGGTCTACGGCCCCGACGGTGCTCTGGCGGCCAAGTCGGGTCTGGTCGACTTCAAGGACTGGTACCGCCACGCCTTCGGCGACTTCAGCCCGTGGGGCGGCGAGGATTCGCCGGCCCTCGTGACGGCGGTCGAGTCGGCCATGGAGCGCCAGCTGTCCCGGGTGATCATGGGGGAGGGCAAGCCCAAGATCCGCAAGCTGAAGGCGGGCGCCACGCTCACCGAGCAGGGCCAGGAGGCCGACTCCATCTACCTGCTGCTCGACGGCGTCATCGAGGTCCGTGTCGATGGCAAGGAGATCGCCAACCTCGGCCCCGGAGCGCTCATCGGCGAACGCGCCGTCCTCGAAGGTGGACGACGCACGGCCACCCTCGTCGCCGTCACGCCCTGCAAGGTGGCCGAGGCCCGCAAGGTGGAGCTCGACCTCGACGCGCTGGCCGAGATCAGCCAAGGCCACCGCCGTGAGGAGACCGCCAGCCCGTGAGGGTGCACGTGCTCGGGGTGCGAGGGTCCACGCCCGCCCCCGGGCACGCCTTCGCGCGCCACGGCGGCAACACGTCCTGCGTGGCGCTGGCCCACGGCGACGAGCCACCGAGCCTCGTGCTCGACGCCGGCACCGGGATCCGCGGGCTCGGCGAGCTGATCGGTGAGGCGCCGTTCCGCGGCGTCGTGCTGCTCGGCCATCTCCACTGGGATCACACCCAGGGTCTGCCCTTCTCCCGCGCGATCGACCACGACAGCGCCGACGTGCAGCTCTGCTTGCCGGATCAGGAGGACGGCGACTCCGCCATCGACGTGCTGCGACGGGCCATGTCGCCACCGCACTTCCCGATCGGGCCGGAAGGGCTGCGAGGGGCGTGGACGTTCGCGGGGCTTTCGCCCGGGCCGCATCGCCTGGCCGGCTTCGAGGTGCTCGCGCTCGAGATCCCCCACAAGGGCGGCCGCACCTTCGGCTACCGGATCAGCGACGACCACTCCGCCATCGCCTACCTCTCCGACCACGGCCCCTCGGCGCTGGGGCCGGGGCCCGACGGCTGGGGGCCGTACCACGAGGCCGCCATGGCGCTGGCCGCCGACGTCGACCTGCTGATCCACGACGCCCAGCACACGGCGGCGGAGCTTCCGTCACGAGCGGTCTTCGGCCACTCCGCCGCCGACTATGCGGTTCGCCTGGGGGAGCTGGCTGGCGCGAGGAGCGTTCTGCTGTTCCACCACGATCCGGCCCGCACCGACGACGAGGTCGATGCCATCCTGGAGTCGTTCGCCGACGCGCCGATCACGGTGCTGGCGGCGGCCGAGGGCGAGGTGCACGAACTGTGACCATCAGACTCGCGGGACTGACGTGAACGAAGCAGTCCGGGCCTACTCTCGGGCGCAGCTCCGCTCGAGCTGGCGACGCCGACTGGCCCTCGTCCTGGCCTTGGGCGTGGTCGGCGCCGTTGCGATCGGGGCCGCGGCGGGCGCCGAGCGCACCGGCAGCGCGGTCGACCGGTTCCTCGTCGAGCAGCGGGCCTTCGACTTCGTGCGCTTCTGCGGCCCGCCGCAGAGCCTTGGCGGCGGCTACGACTGCGAGCGGGCGGTGCAGGGGCTGGACGGTGTCGCGGACACCGCCACGCTGCTGACGCTGCGGGGGTTCATGTCCTCCGGTGGCCGAAGCATCGATCCGAACGAGGACACCTGTTACAGCGGCCCGGGCGACGCACAGCTGGTGGTTAGCCCGGACGGTCGGTACGGCACCGCCATCAACACCCACCGCTTCATCGCTGGCCGGCCAGCCGATCCATCGCGGGCCGAGGAGGTGGTGATCACCCGTGAGCTGGCCCGGAGCAAGGGCATCGGTGTCGGCGACACGATCGATGTCCAGCTCTTCGCGGGCGCCGACTGCCTCGACGACCCGAGCCGCTGGCGGCCGGCCAGAGCGCTCACGGTCGTTGGCATCGAGGTCGCCCCGATCGAGGTGCGACCCGAGTCCGGCGACTTCCTCTCCTTTGTGTACGGCACCCCCGCGTTGCTGGCGGAGGCCGGCGACCTCACCGACCAGGAGCTGATGGTCGCGGCGCGGTTGGAGCCCGGCGGCTCGCTCGATGACGCAGCGGTGGAACGGCTCGGCGGGCTCGCGGGTGGCGCGTCCGGTGACGGCGCCGTGCTGTTCGCGTCGGTCAACGCGGACAACTTGCGTCGGTCCGCGCGTCCCTACGTCATTGCGCAGTGGCTCGTCTGCGCCGTCCTGGCGGGGGTTGGCCTGATCATCTTCGGCCAGATGCTGAGCCGTCAGATCCGCTCGAGCGCGGGCGAGCTGCGGGGCTTGGCTCAGCTCGGCCTCACCCGGGCCGACCTGTCGGCGGTTGCGCTGGTCCACCTGCTGTCGGTGGTGGTTCCGGCGGCGCTGGTGTCGGTGGTGGGCGGATACCTGGCCTCGGCGCTCACGCCGCTCGGCGTCGCTCGCATCGTCGAGGTCCATCGGGGGTTGCGCCTCGATGCCATCGTCCTGGTTGCGGGTGGTCAGCTGATGATCGCCGGGCTCGTCGTGGCCGCCATCCCATCGGTCGTGGGCGTGGTGCGTCGCCGCGCCCTGTCCGCCAAGGCCACCTCCGGGCGAGCGGGCACGCTGGCGCGACGGATGGGTGGTGGACCGGTGACCACCACCGGAGTTCGTCTCGCCTTCGAGCCGCTACGGGGACCCCTCGCACCACCGCTGCGAACGGGGTTCGGGATGGTGCTCTCGGCAGTGGTCCTGCTGGTCGGCGCGACCGTGTTCGCCGGGTCGCTCACGCACCTGCTGGCGGCCGATCACCTGATCGGGTGGAACTGGGACGCGGTGATGTACGTCGAACCGAGCGAGGATGCCGCTCCCATCAGCTCCCAGCGGGTCCGCGACGTGCTGGCCGACACCCCGGGGGTCACCGCCGCCACGCTCGGGACCCTCTGGGCACCCGCCCGTGTGCTGCTCGGCCCCAACCGGGTCGAGGTGCTGGTCCTGTCCTCCGCCGGCGGGCCCATCGGTCCCACCCTGATCTCGGGGCGCGCGCCGAGGGGAGCGGAGGAGATCGTGCTCGGACGGGAGACCCTGTCGCGACTCGGCTACCACGAGGGTGATCGGGTTCCGACCGTCACGGTCGTCGGTGACTTCGAGGAGATCGACCGTGGAGGCGGCACCGAGGTCCCGCGCCAGGTCACGATCGTCGGGACGGGCGTGCTCCCCGCTGGCGGCGGCGACACCCGCCTCGGCACCGGCGGCTTCGTCGACTTCGAGTTCTTCCGGGCTGTGGTGCCCGACGCACGACCCGGGGTCGTCTACGTGCGCGTCGAGTCCCCGGACCGACTCGCGGCCGTGGGCGCGACGGCCGCGCGCCGTCTCGGGATCGAGCGGGTGGACATGATCACTGCCGACTTCCTTGGTCCTGTCTTCCTCGACGTCGCGCAGGTGCGCAACCTTCCGCTGGCACTGGCGGCGATGCTGATGCTGCTGGCTGTTGGCGTCGTCGCCCAGGTCATGATCAGCTCGACAAACGCCCGTCGCGGCGAGCTCGGTGTTCTCCGCGCTCTCGGCCTGCGCCCCCGGCAGATCCGGATGGCCCTCGTCGTGCAGGCCGTCGCCTTCACAGGTTCGGTTCTGCTCGTCGGGATCCCCCTCGGCATCGCCCTCGGCCGAGGGGTCTGGAGCGCCTTCGCCCTCAGCCTGGGGACCAAGCCCGAGGTGGATCTCGCCGTCGCCTGGCTCGCCGGGTCGGCGGTGGGCCTGGTGGGGCTGGCCAGCCTCATCGGCCTGATCGGCAGCACCGCCCAGCGGCAGTGCGCGGCGGCCGCCCTGCGCACCGAGTGAGCGCGACCAGATCCCGTGACCCTCGCAGGTCGCTCAGCGGCCGCTGCCGGTAAGGGCACGGTCAGAGGTCGAGCTGCCAGGCGAGGAAGGCGAGCACGTCGGCTCGCTCCTCGATCTGCTTGGTAGCCGGCTTGCCCTGGCCATGGCCGGCGGCCGACTCCACCCGCAGGAGCACGGGGTGGTCGTCGCCGCGGGCGGTGGCGGCCTGGAGGCGGGCGGCCATCTTGCGGGCGTGGCAGGGGTCGACCCGGCTGTCCTCCTCGCCGGTGGTCACCAGCGTGGCGGGGTAGCAGGCGCCGTCGACCACCCGGTGGTAAGGCGAGTAGGCGTGGAGCCAGGCCAGCTCCTCGGGCACCTCGGGGTCGCCGTACTCCGGGATCCAGAGGCGGGCGATGAGGAAGCGCGGGAAGCGCACCATGTCGGTGAGAGGCACCTCGCACACCACCGCCGCGCACAGGTCGGGGCGACGGGTCATGCAGGCCGCCACGAGCAGCCCGCCGTTGGAGCCGCCCCGGATGGCGAGCCGTGCCCGCGAGGTGCGACGCTCGGCCACGAGCCAGTCGGCAGCCGCCTCGAAGTCGGCGAACACCTGGGGCTTGTTGGCTCGCATCCCGGCTTGGTGCCAGGCCTCGCCCTCCTCGCCGCCGCCTCGGAGCCCGGCCACGGCCACCTGGCCACCCGCCTCGCACCAGGCGGCGACGAGCGGGCTCCAAGCCGGCGTCTCGGTGATGTTGAACCCGCCATAGCCGGTCAGCAGCGTCGGGGACCGTTCGTCGATCGTCGTCGACGCCGCGCGGACGAGGAGCATCGGGACCGCCACACCATCAGTGGAGCGGTAGCGCACCTGCTCGACCGCGGTCGCCGCGAGATCAGGGCCGGGGAGAGAGGTGAGCTCCTGGGCCGGTCCCTCCGGGCGCCACGCCGTCACCGTGTCGGGCCGAGTGAACGACGTGTGGCCCACGGCCACCAGCCCAGGCGCGCTGGGATGGCTGGCGAGGGCCGTGATGGCGGACAGCCCGCCCGTGAGGGCGCTGAGGTCGGCCCGGTGGGCGCCGTCGGCGTCGTGGTGGTGGAGCGATGACACGCCGGCTTCTGTGCGCAGCACGACGAGGTGCTCGCCCGTGAGCGTGAAGGAGGTCAGCACGTCGTCGCCCTCGGGCACGAGGTCGACCATTCGCTCGCTCGGGTCGACGGATGCTCGTGTGTCCGGGCCGATCGGCCCTCTGGCGTCCGCGCCGACGGGCTCGTGGGAGTCGGGGTCGGTGAGCGAGCGTCGGCTTGGGCCGGCTGGTTGGCCGGCGCCCCGAGCCCTCTGCGTGGGGTCCGAGCGCCTCGGGTGCCCGTCGAGGGAGGCGCTCACGAGGCGGCCCCTGGGGGCGCCGAGCGTCGTCATGCCCACCAGGCGAGCCCGGTCGGTGTCGACGCGGAGCCAGGTCGAGGCCTCGATGCCCTCCACGATCGTGGTCCAGGTGCCAGTGCTCCGGTCGAGGAGGTGCACGTCGGTTCGGCTCCAGCCGAGCTCCAGGTGCA
>DAIQBC010000153.1:0-6490 GCA_036781345.1 Acidimicrobiales bacterium
CGGGGATCGCGTGGCTGGCGATGCTGGCGCCGATGCCGGTGTTCTTCGCCGCCGCCGGCTGGGCCAACGCCACCGCCACCACCGCGCCGGCCGCCGCCCGGCTGCGCACGCTGGTGGGGCTGGGCGCCGTGGTGGTCGTGGCGTGGTCGACGCTCAGCATCGCCGAGCTGCTCGTGCGCGGCGAGGGCGGCGTGGTGGCCGACGGCGCCCGCATCAGCACGCAGCCGCTGTGGTTCCTCGCCGCCTACGTGCCCTTCACTGCCCTCGGCGCCCGTCTGGGTCGGATCGCCACCCGGCCGGTGCTCGCCGTGGGTGGAAGCCTGGTCGCCCTCGCCGTCTTGGACACCGCCCGGTTCGCCCTCGACGCGCCCGAGGCCATCGGCTGGCCCGGCTTCTTCCTCGCCTGGGGCGTGCCCTGGGTGCTGGGTGCCTGGTGGCGGGCACGCTGGGAGGCCGGCGGGCTCCGCGAGGTCGGGACAGGTGCCGTGCTCGCGCTCGCCGCGCTCGCGGCCGCCACGGGCCTCGTGCTGCTGGCGGGCTACAGCCCGGCGCTCATCGACGCCGTGCCTGACCAGCGGTCGAACACCACACCGCCCGGGCTCTACACGGCGACGGCAGCGATGGTGCAGGTCGGCTTGCTCATGGTGCTGGCACAGAGCCTCGATCGCCTGGCCGTCCGCCGGCGCCGCCTGCTCGACCAGGCGGGAACCGCGTCGGTGGGGATCTACGCCTGGCACCTCACGGCGCTGTCGCTGTGCGCCGCCGCCATCGCCGCCGGCCTGTGGGCGCCGCGGCGGTTCAGCACCGGCTGGTGGCTGAGCCGCCCGGTGTGGTTCGCCGCCGTGCTCGGCATCACCGGGGCGCTGGTCGCGCTCACGGCGGCGGCGCGCGCCAGACTCCGTCGACGCGGGGGCACGGGCACATCGCGACGAGCACTCGGCCGCCTGACCGTGGTCGTCGGGATCGTCTGCAGCACCATCGGCGCGGGGTTGATCGGGCTCAGGGGGCCACGCACGCTGCCGGCGGCGATCGTCTCGATCGTGGCCTTCGTCGCCGGGTGGTGGCTGCTGCGCGCCGCCGACGCCCCGCACCCGGATCAGGGGGCGGCGACCTCGACGGCCGTGTAGCCGCGCAGGACGAAGTGCTCGCGGTGGACGGGCTCCTCGCGCAGCTCGAGCGTGGGGAAGCGGGTGGCGAGGGCCTTGAAGGCCTCCTGGCCCTCGACGCGGGCCAGGGCGGCACCCAGGCAGTAGTGGATGCCGTGACCGAAGGCGAGGTGCTGGTTGTCGGGCCGGGTGATGTCGAGCTGGTCGGGCTCCGCGAAGCGCTCCGGGTCGCGGTTGGCGGCGGCCAGCAAGGTGATGAGGCCTTGGCCGGGTTCCACCGTCACGTCGCCGATGGTGGTGGGCACCGTGGCGGTGCGGCCGGTGAGGTGGACGGGACCGTCGTAGCGCAGCACCTCGTCGACGGCGCCGGGCGCCAGCGCCGGGTCGGCCACGAGCCGCTCCCACTGAGAGCGCTGGCGCAGGAGAGCGACGATGCCGTTGCCGATGAGGTTCGTGGTGGTCTCGTGGCCGGCCACGAACAGCAGCACCACCGTCGAGCGCAGCTCCTCCTCGGAGAGCCGCTCGCCCTCCTCCTCCACCGCCAGGAGGGCGGACAGGAGATCGTCGCGCGGCGCGGCACGGCGCTCCTCGAAGATGCCGTTTAGGTAGTTGACGATCTGCATGAAGGCCATCAGCCCCCGCTGCCGCGTGGCGTCGTCGATGTCGCCGTCGAGCATCCGGGTGGCATCGGCGCTCCACGGGCCGAAGAGGTGCTGATCGTCGGCCGGCACGCCCAGCAGCTCGCAGATCACCGTCACCGGCAGCGGATAGCCGAGGCCGGCGATCACGTCGAAGCCGCTGGGATCGACCCGGTCGAGCATCTCGTCCACCAGCTCGGCCACGTGCGGGCGGAGCTTCTCGACGGTGCGGGGGGTGAAGGCCTTGCTCACCAGCTTGCGCAGGCGCGTGTGGTCGGGCGGGTCCATCATCAGCATCGAGCGGGGCCGCTCCATGCCCTCGGCCACCTCCATGAACGGGAGCTGGCGGCGCCGGTTGGCCGGGTCGGAGCTCATCGTGGGGTCGCGCAGGATGCGCTCGCAGTCGGCCCAGCGCGTGAAGACGTACTCGTCCCACTCCGGCACGTGCAGGATCGGTGTGGCCGTGCGCATGCGGTGGTAGTGCGGGTGCGGGTCGGCCCACTCCTCCGGCGGCACCAGCTCGACGGTCGGTGCGCCCGGGTCGGTCTCGTTGATGACCTCAGCCATTCCAACACGCTACGCCAACGGGGTTCGGGCCTTCCGGTGGACGCCACTACCCTGCCCGCCGTGACGACCATCCCGGAGAAGCCCTCGCTGGAGGGCCTGGAGGCCAAGTGGCGGGCCCGGTGGGACGCGGAGGGCACCTACCGCTTCGACCGAGCCAAGACCCGCGCCGAGGTGTTCTCCATCGACACGCCCCCGCCCACGGTGAGCGGCACGCTGCACCCGGGCCACGTGTTCAGCTACACGCACACCGACCTCATCGCCCGCTACCAGCGCATGCGGGGCAAGGAGGTCTTCTACCCGATGGGGTGGGACGACAACGGGCTCAACGTGGAGCGCCGCGTGCAGCTGCTCACCGGCACGATCGTCGACCCCACTCTCCCCTACGACCCCGACTTCCGCCGGCCCGAGAAGGTCGACCCGAAGGCTCGGGCCATCCCGGTGAGCCGGCCCAACTTCATCGAGCTGTGCGAGGAGGTGGTGCCCCAGTTCGAGGCCGCCTACCACGAGCTGTGGGCCACGGTGGGCCTGTCGGTCGACTGGGAGCACACCTACACCACGATCGGCCCGAAGGCCGTGCGCACCTCCCAGCTCGGGTTCCTGCGGCTGGCGCAGCGCGACCTCGCCTACCGGGCCGAGTCGCCCACCCTGTGGGATGTCGACATGCGCACCTCGGTGGCGCAGGCCGAGCTCACCGACAGGGAGCTGCCGGGGGCGTACCACAAGCTCGTGTTCGGCGGCCCCGACGGTCCGCTGCTGATCGACACCACCCGCCCCGAGCTGCTCCCTGCCTGCGTGGCCGTGGTGGCCCATCCCGACGACGAGCGCTACCAGCCGCTGTTCGGCCAGCACGCCACCACCCCGCTGTTCGACGTGCCGGTGCCGATCCTCGCCCACGAGCTGGCCGAGCCCGACAAGGGCACCGGCATCGCCATGATCTGCACCTTCGGCGACACCACCGACGTCACCTGGTGGCGCGAGCTGTCGCTGCCCGTGCGGGCGGTCGTGCAGCGCGACGGCCGCCTCCGGCCGGTCACCTGGGGTGAGCCGGGCTGGGAGTCGGACGATCCCGCCTCGGCGCAGGCCGCCTACGACGAGCTGGCCGGCAAGACCGTCAAGCAGGCCCAGGCCCGCATCGTGGAGCTGCTCATCGGTGCCGCGCTGATCGAGGGCGAGATCCGCCCCATCACCCACCCCGTGAAGTTCTGGGAGAACGGCACGCGCCCGCTGGAGATCGTCACCAGCCAGCAGTGGTTCATCCGCTACCCCGACAAGGCCGAGATGCTGGCCCGCGGCCACGAGCTCACCTGGTGGCCCGACTTCATGCGGGTGCGCTTCGAGAACTGGGTCAACGGTCTGATGGGCGACTGGAACATCACCCGCCAGCGCTTCTTCGGCGTGCCGTTCCCGGTCTGGTACCCGATCGACGCCGACGGCATCACGGACTTCCTCGCGCCGATCCTGGCCGACGAGGCCTCCCTGCCCATCGACCCCACCACGGCCGTGCCCGCCGGCTACGACGAGGCGCAGCGCAACCAGCCCGGCGGGTTCGCGGCCGATCCCGACGTGATGGACACCTGGGCCACGTCGTCGCTCTCCCCGCAGATCGTGTGCGGGTGGGCGGATGACCCCGACCTGTTCGAGCGCACGTTCCCGATGGACCTGCGCCCGCAGGCCCACGAGATCATCCGCACCTGGCTCTTCAGCTCGGTGGTGCGCAGCCACTACGAGCACGGCTCGCTGCCCTGGAAGAACGCGGCCATCTCCGGCTTCATCGTCGACCCCGACCGCAAGAAGCTCTCCAAGTCGGCCGGCAACGCGGACGACCCGATGACCCTCATCGAGCGCCACGGCGCGGACGCGCTGCGCTACTGGTCGGCCAACGGCCGCCCGGGCATGGACATGACCCTCGACGAGGGCCAGATGAAGGTCGGTCGCCGCCTGGCCATCAAGCTGCTCAACGCCTCGAAGTTCGCCCTCGGCTTCGGGGCGGGCGGCGGTGCGGTCACCGAGCCGCTCGACCACGCCATGCTCAGCGAGCTGGCCGCCCTGGTCGACGAGGCCACCGGCGCCTTCGACCGCTTCGACTACGCCCGGGCGCTCGAGCGCACCGAGGCCCACTTCTGGTCGTTCTGCGACGACTACCTCGAGCTGGTGAAGAACCGCGCCTACACCGAGGGGCCGGGCGCCGAGTCGGCCCGGGCCGCGCTCGGGATGGCGCTGGAGGCGCTGCTGAAGCTGTTTGCCCCCTTCCTGCCCTACGTCACCGAGGAGGTGTGGTCGTGGTGGCAGCCCGGCAGCATCCACCGCTCGGCCTGGCCCACCTCCGCCCCGCTGCTGACTGCTGCCGGTGACCGCGACCCCCTCCCGCTGCGGATGGCTGCCGACGTGCTCACCGAGGTGCGCCGCGCCAAGTCGGAGGCCAGGCGATCGATGCGCACGCCCGTCGAACGCGTTGTCGTGACCGACACCGCCGATCGCATCGCTGCCATCGGGCTCGTGGCCGACGACCTCACCGCGGCCTCTGTGATCGCCGAACTGCAGACCCAGGTCGGAGAGGCATTCGCCGTCGAGGTCGCCCTGGCTCCCGAGGGGTAGCGATCAGGTCGCCTCACCCGGCTCTTGGGTGAGGTTCCCGACCCGCAGGATCGTGCCGTTGGGCACGTGCCACACGGTGCCGTCGCCCGACCGCAGGCGGGTGGCCCGCAGCGACACCGACTCCACCGTGCCCCGCACGGCCGGCCCGCTCACCTCGCCCACGTCGATGACGTCGCCCACGCCGTACTGGTCCTCGATGAGGATGAAGATCCCGGCCAGGAAGTCCTTGACGAGGCTCTGGGCGCCGAAGCCGAGTGCCACCCCGGCGATCCCGGCGCCCGCCACCAGCGGCCCGAGGTTGATGCCCACCTCGCCGAGGACCGTGAGGGCGGCCATCGTCCAGATGGCGAAGGCGGACAATGACCGCAGCACGTGGCCGAGGGTCTGGGCCCGGGCCGCCGTGCGCACCGACGCCGACCGGCCCTGGCTGGCGAGGGTCGCCACGAACCGGACGATGACGCGCCGGAGCAGCCCCACCACGATCCAGGCCACCACGACGACGATGGCGATCTTGAGAGGCCGGGCGAAGAGGATGTCGGCAGCCTCGGCCAGGCTCCGGGAGTCGGTGCGGTCGAGCAGCTCCCGGCAGATGAACGACGGGTCTGCGCCGCAGGCGGCGCGGAGCACGTCGGGGTCGACCTGGATGAGGGCCACGGTGGCCGACGCTACCCCTGGTGCCGTAACCGTTCAGTCGGCGATGCGGCGGGCGTCCTCGACCAGGTTGATCTGGTAGAGCACCTCGTCAAGCCTGTCGCCCGACTCGATGGCGCCGAAGCGCTGCGGGGTCTCCGGGGTGCAGCACGACGGGAGGGGCGACAGGATCGTCCACGGCGTGGGGTGGCAGAACTGCACCACGCTGTAGCGCTCGCCCGTGAAGCCCGGGGCAGCCACCACGCGGTGGACGCCGGGCGGGATCACGCCGTTGGAGAGCACCTCGAGCATCATCCCGGTGTTGATGATCACCTTGCCCTCGGGGGCCACGGCGTCGACCCAGCCCTCGTCGGTCTTCACCTGGAGGCCGGGGGCGGTAGCGCGGGGCAGGGCGGTGATGAGGTTGATGTCGGCGTGCTCCCCGGCCCACACGTGCGGGGCACCCGCGGGCGCCTCGGGCATCGGCGGGTAGCGGATGGCGCGGGTGAGCGTGGAGCCGTTGGGGAGCATCGACTCGAAGAGCTCCTCATGGGCGCCAAGCCCGAGCGCGATGATCCGGAGGAAGCGTCGCTGGAGGTCGTAGATCCGCTGGTGGAACAGCATCAGCACCTCGGTGATGCCGGGCACGGCCGTCTCGGGCAGCACCTGGTCCATGTAGCGGTGGGGATACTTCCGCCGAAGGGGGTGGCCGGGCGGCGGCTCGTCGCTCCAGTTGAGCATCTCCTTCCAGTCGGGCACGTCGGCCGAGGCCGCCGTCTCCACCAGCAGGCCCGTGTAGCCGGTCTGGCCGTGGGAGCCCGGTGCGACGAAGCGTTCCTTGGTCTCCGGGTCCATCGAGAAGAAGGTGGCGAGCTTGGCGTAGGCCTCGTCGATCACCTCCTCGGGGAGGTCGTGGCTGGTGTAGACGAACCCGGTGGCGAGGCTGCGCCGCAC
>DAIQBC010000154.1:0-6482 GCA_036781345.1 Acidimicrobiales bacterium
CGGAAGAGCCTGTACCTCAAGGACGACGACTACCGGCTCAGCTTCCTCTACGGGAACTTCACCACTCTCACCCGCTTCACCGAGGCCGACCTCGAGCGCGTCGTCACCGAGCGACTCAGCCCGCTCAACGTTTCGATCCACGCCACCGACCCTGAGGTGCGGGCCGACATGCTGCGGAACCGTCGCGGTGCCACGAGCCTGCGCTGGCTGCGCGCCCTGCTCGACCACGGCATCGAGGTGCACGGCCAGGTGGTGGTGTGCCCGGGCCTCAACGACGGTGCGGTGCTCGACGACACGCTGGCCGGCGTGCTCGACCGCTTCCCCGAGCTGGCCTCGCTCTGCGTCGTGCCCCTCGGTGTCAGTCGCTACAACGACGAGGGCCGCATGCGGCCGCACACGACAGCCGAGGCCGCCGCGGTGGTCGACAGCGTGGAGGACTGGCAGGCGGTCTACCGGCGGGTGCTCGGCCGGCGCCTCGCGTTCGTGAGTGACGAGTACTACCTGCTGGCCGACCGTCCCTTCCCCGAGGCCGAAGCGTACGAGGGGTTCTCCATGCACGAGGACGGCGTGGGGATGGCCCGTACCTTGGAGCTGGAGCTCTTCGGCCACAAGACCGACGCCACCGGCCGCCAGGAGGGCTTCTTCGCCTGGGCCGACTCGTCGGGTTCCGTCGACGCCGACTACGAGCCCTACCGGGGCACGCGGGCCACTCCGGGCCAGATGGTGCACGTGCGTCCGTCACGCCACGCCCCAGTCGGCATCCTCACCGGCACCTACGGGGCACGGGTGCTGGAGCCCCTGGTGGCGCGCTTGGGACGCCCCGACGTGCGCGTCGTCCCGGTCGACAACCACTTCTTCGGCGGCACGACCGGAGTCACCGGCTTGCTGGTGGGGGAGGACCTGGCCCGCTCTCTAGCCGCAGAACCGGAGGGCCACCGGTACCTGTTGCCCGACGTGTGCCTGTCCAACGGCCGCTTCCTCGATGGCACCGGCCCCGAGGACCTCCCTCGCCCGGTCGAGGTCATCAGCACCGATGGGCACGCGCTGCGCGTCGCCCTGGGCCTGGGTGGTCGCGTGCTAGAGGACGTGCGATGACGCTTCCCACCGTCGCCGTGGTGGGCCGCCCCAACGTGGGCAAGTCCACTCTCGTCAACCGCATCGTCGGCCACCGTGTCGCGATCGTGGAGGAGAAGCCCGGCGTCACCCGTGACCGCAAGGAGGTGGATGCAGAGTGGCAAGGCGTCCCGTTCACGCTCGTGGACACCGGCGGCTGGATGCCCGGCGGGTCCGACCTCGACGCCAAGGTGAGCCGTCAGAGCGAGCAGGCCATCCGTGATGCGGACGCGGTGCTGCTGGTGATGGACGCCGTCACCGGCGTCACCGAGGAGGACAGCCGCATTGCCGAGGTGGTGCGCAACCTGGCGCGCGGCAAGGTGCTGCTCGTCGTGAACAAGGTCGATGACGCCAACCGGGAGGGCCTCATCTGGGAGGCACTCTCCCTCGGCCTCGGGGATCCGCACCCGATCAGCGCGCTCCACGGTCGTGGCGCGGGCGACGTCCTCGATCGCCTCGTCGAGGTGCTGCCGCACCAGGAGCCGCGTGCGGCGGCGGGCCTTGACGCCGACGATGATGCTCCGGAGGAGGAGCGCGTGTTCTCCGTGGCCCTCGTGGGCCGCCCCAACGTGGGCAAGTCGACCCTCTTCAACCGCCTCATCGGTGAGGAGCGGGCGGTGGTCCACGACATGCCTGGCACCACACGGGACACCATCGACACGGTCGTGGAGACCGACGACGGTCCGATCCGGTTCGTCGACACGGCTGGCATGCGCCGCAAGGCCAAGATCGACGAGGCCACCGAGTACTACTCCTTGGTCCGGGCGCTCCAGGCCGTCGACCAGGCCGACGTGGCGCTGCTCATCATCGACGCCACGGTCGGTGTCACCGCCCAGGACCAGCGGCTGGCCGAGCGGATCGATGCCGCCGGCAGCCCCGTGGTGGTACTGCTGAACAAGCACGAGCTGCTCACCGACGCCGAGGCCCGCGCGGATCTCGACTACCAGATCGCCGAGCGGCTCCGCTTCATCGGCGAGGCCCCGGTGCTCAAGATCTCCGCCCTCACCGGCAAGGGCGTGCACAAGCTCATGCCGGCGCTGTCGATGAGCATCGAGGACTACCACCGTCGGGTCCCCACCCGTCGCGTCAACGAGGTGATCCGGGCCGCCCAGCAAGCGCAGCCGGGCCCGCACGGCGTGAAGGTCCTCTACGCCACGCAGGCGGCCATCGACCCGCCCACGTTCACCCTGTTCGCGAACCGTGAGGTCCCGCCCACCTACCTGCGCTACCTCGAGCGCAGCCTCCGCGAGGGGTTCGACCTCGGCGCCACACCCATCAAGATGCGGGTGCGCAAGAGGTCGTAGCTGTTCGCCGGGTCACCGGACCCGAGCGATCGTCCGCACGAGGCTCGCGAAGCGGTCGAGCTCGTCATCGGTGGTCACGTAGTGGACTGAGGCACGTATCACGTCCTCCAGGCCGCGGTGGGGGAGATCGAGCTGCGCAGACGTGGCCGGGCTGACTGCGACGTTGACGGCCTGGGCGCGCAGGCGCGCCTTGACCTCCTCGGGGGCCACACCGTCGACGGTGAAGGTGGTGATGGCGCACCGCCGCTCGCCCTGGTCCCGCACGGTGACACGGGGGATCGCGGCGAGGCGGTCGCGCAGCCCCACGGCGAGTGTTCGGTCGCGCTCCGCGATGGCATCGATGCCCCAGCCAAGGGCGTGGTCGACCGCGACCCCGAGACCGATGCGGGCGGCCGCGTCGTACTCCCACATCTCGAAGCGTCGGGCGTCTTGGTGCACCTCGTAGCGGTCGGGGGCGACCCAGGTGGCGGCGTGGATGTCGAGCATGACGGGTGCGGTGCGGGGGAGGAGGTCCCGGCGGACGAAGAGGAAGCCGGTGCCGCGCGGGCCGCGCAGGAACTTGCGACCGGGCGCCGCGAGCACCGCGCACCCCAGTTCCTCGACGTCGAGAGGAAGCTGGCCCGCCGACTGGCAGGCGTCGAGCACGAAGAGTGCCCCGGCGTCGCGGCAGAGGCGCCCCACCTCAGCAGCCGGGTTCACCAGTCCGCCTTGGGTGGGCACGTGGACGAGGGACACGAGGGCCACCCCGCCGTGCTGGAGGGCCCGCTCGAGGGCCTCGAGGTCGATCTGGCCCGCCCGGTCGTCCTCGACGAGCTCCACCCGGCATCCGGTGCGCTGCTGGAGCTGCAGGAGGGTGATCGCGTTGGAGCCGTACTCAGCTCGACTGATCAGGACCCGGTCGCCCGCCGCGAGGGGCAGGGAGTGCACGGCCGTGTCCCATGCCCGCGTGGCGGAGTCCGTCAGGGCGATCTCATCGGTGCCGGCCCCGATCAGCTCCGCCAGCGCGGCGTAGGTGCGGGCGAGGAGGGGGGCGGCGGCGTCGGCGGCCTCGTAGCCCCCGATCCGCGCCTCCAGCTCGAGGTGCCCCACCATGGCGTCGAGCACCGGCTGGGGGAGCAGCGACGCGCCGGCGTGGTTGAGGTGCAGCACGTGCTCGCAGCCGGGGGTGAGGGCGCGGGCTCGGTCGACATCGAGGCCATCCATGCCTGGAGACTAGGTATCTGACGGTGTGTCAGACTCGCCCGCATGCCGCAGAACGTGCCTGCCTTCGAGTTCTCCGAGCCGGCGAAGCAGCTGCGCCAGTTCGTCTACGAGTTCTGGTGCGAGCACGGTCGAGGACCCAACCTGCGCGCCGTGCACGAAGGCACCGGGCTCGATCGGCGCCAGATCGTCCAAGGCTACAAGGAGCTGCAGCTCGGGATCATCTGCGTCGTCGACCAGGACTCGGTCAACGTCAACCTGCTCAAGTTTCAGCCCTTCTCCAGCTTCCCGAGCCAGGTGGAGGTGTGGATCGACGGCCGGTTCCACTGCTACGCCGGCTGTGCCCTCGAGTCGGTAGCCATCTCGCGGATGCCCGCCTTCCAGGGCCAGGACCTGACCCTGAAGAGCTACTGCGCCTGCTGCCTGGCCCCGGTCGAGCTGGGGGCCCGCGAGGGCGTGGTGACGCCAGAGAACGGTGCCCTGGTGCACATCAGCACCACGCCGTGGGACTGGAACAACGACGACATCGTGCACCAGTGCGACTCGATGAACTACGTGCTCGATGCTGCTCACGCCGACCGCTTCGAGCGCATGACCAGCCGCCGTGGCGCCCTGCTCACCATCGACCAGACGGCCCGCTTCGTGAAGGCCACGGGGGACGAGCGCATGTGGCAGTACGACTGGGCCCCCGCCACCATCGACCCGAAGGCCGTGATCTTCGGCATGAAGCAGCTCGGTGTGGACGTGTCGGCGTGGACGGGCGAGCGCACCCCGGTGCCGGGCACCACCTGAGACGTCCCGGTTCCTCGGTCGGGTCACGCCCAGTACCCTGTCCGGAAGATGGACAAGCCGATCCTGGCCGTCGTCGCCGTCGCATCCCTGCTGGCCGCCCTGGTGTGGGGTCGATCAGCCCAACGGATGCAGCGCGTCTGGGAGCGCATCGAGGACGAGCTCGGCGACAGCGCCGACGCCACGGTCCTGGCACGGGCCAGCTACCGCAAGGAGCTGCACACCGTCACGCTGTACGCCGTGATCGCGGTGGCGTCGGCGGTGGACGCAGTGTGGGCGATCAATCAGGCGGACGCCTTCTTCGCCGTCATCCTCGTTCCGGTGGGCCTGTCGGTGTTCTACGCCCGGGACTTCCGCCGCGACGCTCGCCTGGCCGAGGACCGCATCCTGCTCGAGCGACGGGCCGAGGAGGTGCTGTCCCAGGAGGAGCTGGCCCCCCGCCGCTGGGCGGCGCGCCTCGCTCCCGAAGACCTGCCCGACTTCCCCGGTTTCGAGCTGGGGCGCGTCTACCAGGCGGGCACCGGCCTGATGGCCGGTGACTTCTACGACGTGTTCCGGGTGGCGCCCACCCGGATCGCGGCGGTGATCGGTGACGTCACCGGTCACGGCATCGAGCCGTCCATCACGGCGTTCCAGGCCAAGTACCTCCTCCGGGTGTTCCTCCGGCAGTACCGCGACCCCGCGCAGGCCCTGGAGGAGCTCAATCGGCAGATGTCGGCCCTCGAGCGCGCCGAGGAGCTCATCTCGATCTGTGTGGTCGTCTTCGACACCGAAGCGGCGACCCTGCGCGTCTGCTCGGCTGGTCACCCCGCCGCGTGGCTCTGGCACGACCGCGAGGTCCGTCCCCTGCGCGCCACCGGGCCGCTGATCATGCTCGACCCCGACGGCGAGTACATGAGCCGCGAGATCCCGCTCGCCACGGGCGACCTCCTGCTCCTGTACACCGACGGCCTGGCGGAGGCGCGCGCGGGCGAGCAGCTCTTCGGCGAGGACCGCGTAGCCAACACGCTGAGACGCGATCCGGGCGTGGCGCCCGACGTGCTGTGCAAGTCGCTCCTCGAAGCTGCGCGCGAGTTCGCCACCGAGCCGATGACCGACGACGTCGCCATCCTCGCGATCCGTCGCTCGTAGTCGCCATCGCAACCGGACCAGCAGGCACCTGGACTAGGAATCCCCACCATGGACCCTGATCTCTCCGCCCGCCGGGCCCGTGCCCTCTCCGGGAACCTCCACTCGCAGGGGGAGAAGCTGGCCTCGCAGGGGAAGCTGTTCGTGCGCGAACGGCTCGCGCTCCTGCTCGACGACGGGTCCTTCGTCGAAGATGCGTTGCTCGCCAACAGCGCCGCAGAAGACCTGCCCGCTGATGGCGTCGTCACGGGGATCGGCACCGTGCAGGGCCGCCCGGTGTGCGTCATGGCCAACGACCCCACGGTGAAGGCCGGATCGTGGGGCGCCCGCACCGTCGAGAAGATCGTCCGGCTCACCGAGCACGCGCTGCGCCACGACCTCCCGGTGTTCTGGCTGGTGGACTCGGCGGGCGCCCGCATCACCGACCAGGTCCAGCTCTTCCCGGGTCGCCGGGGGGCGGGGCGGATCTTCTACAACCAGGTGAGGCTGTCGGGGAGGGTTCCGCAGATCTGCTGCCTGTTCGGCCCCAGCGCGGCCGGGGGCGCCTACATCCCGTCGTTCTGCGACATCGTGGTCATGGTGGAGGGCAACGCCTCCATGTACCTCGGCTCCCCCCGCATGGCCGAGATGGTGATCGGCGAGGTGACGACCCTGGAGGACATGGGCGGCGCTCGGATGCACGCCACCGTGTCGGGCTGCGGCGACAACCTCGCGGTTGACGACGCCGACGCCATCGAACAGGCGAAGGCAGTGTTCGCCTACCTGCCCGCCACGTGGAAGCAGGCGCCCCCCGTCTATCAGCCGGCGGCGCCGGCCCGGGAGCTCACGGCCGACATGGTCCCCGTGGTCGATGCCCAGGGCTATGACATGCACACCGTGATCGAGCACTTGATCGATCGCGAGAGCTTCTTCGAGGTGAAGCCGCTCTTCGCGCCCGAGCTCATCGTG
>DAIQBC010000155.1:0-6477 GCA_036781345.1 Acidimicrobiales bacterium
GGCGAGGGCGGCGACCGTGGTGGTGCGGAAGTCCATGGTGCCCGACGCTACGACGGCCGCACGCCTGACGCGCTCAGCGTGGTGAACTGATGCTCATGAGCTCAGCATCCGACCCTCCGGGGGCGATCCTCATCACGGGCTGCTCGACCGGCATCGGCCGGGCCACCGCCACGCGCCTGGCCCGCCTGGGCCACACGGTGTGGGCCACCACCCGGCAACCCGACACCCTCCGTGACCTGGCCCAGGCGGGCTGCCACACGCTCGCCCTCGACGTCACCGACGAGGGGTCCATGCGATCAGCGGTGGAGACGATCCAGGCCGAGCACGGCCACATAGGTGGCCTCGTGAACAACGCCGGCTACAGCCAGTCGGGCCCGGTGGAGGAGATCACCCCCGCCAGCCTGCGTAGGCAGTTCGAGACGAACGTCTTCGGCGCCATCCGGCTCTGCCAGCTGGTCCTCCCCGGCATGCGCGCTGTCGGCGCGGGACGGATCGTCAACGTGTCGTCGATGGGTGGCCGCATGACCCTGCCCGGCGGTGGCGCCTACCACGCCACCAAGTACGCCATCGAGGCGTTCTCCGACGCACTGCGGTACGAGACGAAGGGGTTCGGCGTCCATGTGGTCCTCGTGGAGCCGGGCCCGGTCACCACCGAGTTCGGCGCGACCGCCAACGCGTCGGTCATCGACCAGCCGGCTGACGGGCCCTACGCCGAGTTCATGGCCGGGGTCGGCGCGCTCGTGACGAAGACCTACGCCAAGCCTCCGAAGGGCTCGTCACGGCCCGAGGCCATCGCCGAGGTCATCACCACCGCGCTCACCGCCTCCCGTCCCAAGACCCGCTACCTCGTCGGCGTGGCCGCGCACTCGATCGTCGCCACCCATGCCCTCCTCAGTGACCGCATGTGGGACCGCTTCCTCGGCACCCAGTACCCCAAGCCTCCGAAGGCCTGACCGCGCTCAGTAGCCCGCCTCGGGATCGACCGGCCCGAGCAGCGCTTCGCCAGCGATCCGACGCCGCACGTTCTCGCGCACCCGCTCGCTCAGGAGGGGCATGGCCATCTCCATCGTGTTGGCCGTGTGGGGCGTGATGATGCACCGGGGCTCGCTCCACAGCGGGTGGCCGTCAGGCAGAGGCTCTGGATCGGTGACGTCCAGCGCCGCACCGCCGATGCCGCCCTCGGCCAGCACCGCCACGAGGTCGTCGGTGACGATGTGCGCACCGCGGGCCACGTTCACGACCCACCCATCGTCCGCGATGAGCTCCAAGCGGCGACGATCGAGGAGGCCCGTGGTCTCGGGCGTGAGGGCCAGGGCCAGCACCACGAGCGTCGCTCCCGCGAGGGCGGCATCAAGGTCGTCCTCGCCCACCACCCGGGTGGCCCCCTCCATCGGCCGCGGCGAGCGGCGCACGACGGTGACGTTGCACCCGAAGGGCACGAGCAGGCGCAACAGGCTCTGCGTGATGCCCCCGCCGCCGAGCACCACGACCTTGGCGCCCAGCAGGTTCTCGCCGCCCTGGGCGGTCCACGAGGTGGCCCGCGCGTACGGGACGAGGTGACGCAGGCCGGCCAGTGTCAGCGCCAGCGCATGCTCGGCCACGGGCTCCGCGTAGACGCCCTTGCCGCAGGTCCACGTGCGCTCCGCGTGGGCTCGCACGACCTCGACGTAGGGCTCGATGCCGGCCCAGGGGAGCTGCACCCAGTCGATGCCGGGGTGGGCGTCGAGGATCCTGCCGAGTCCGTCGGGATCGGCAGGATCCGTCCACACCAGACCCGAGGCCTGGGCCGGCCCGACGATCGTCGCTCCGCCCTGCTCGACCGCATCGCCGAGCCAGGCCCTCGTGCCCTCGGGCCCGAGGGCGATGGCGGCAGGATCGGGCACCCGGGGATCCTACGGGGGGTTGGATCCGCCCCGTCCGGCTGCTAGATTGATCAAGCAGGTAGGGCCTGCCGGGTCGACTCGGTCCCCGGTGCCCTCTAGTGGGAGTCTCCTCCCTCGGACGCGTCCCCATGCCCGACATCACCCTCGACCCGACCCTGTTCGCCACGACCTTCGTGACCGTGCTCGTGATCATGGACCCCCTCGGCAACATCCCGATCTTCCTGGCCCTCACCAAGGGGCAGGACGCGCCGCAGCGACGTCGCTCCGCCCTGCTGGCCTCAACCGTGGCCGGCGTCGTCATCCTCGCCTTCGCCCTCGGTGGGCAGCAGGTGTTGGCGCTCCTCGGAATCTCGCTCGAAGCACTGCAGGTGGCTGGGGGGCTGCTGCTCCTGGTGATCGCGCTCGAGCTGCTCCACCCGTCGAGTGAAGGGTCGTCGTCGCCGGCCTCGGGCGACACCAACATCGCACTCGTGCCGCTGGGCACCCCGCTGCTCGCCGGCCCCGGTGCCATCGCGGCCACGATGCTCTACAGCCGCCAGGCCGACGACCTGGGCGGCACCCTGTCCGTGGTGATGGCCATCGCCGCCGTGCTCGCAGTCGTCTACCTGTCGCTGCGCTACGCGCCGGTGTTCGCCCGGGTGCTGCGCCACAACGGCATCGAGCTGCTGTCCCGCGTGATGGGCCTGCTCGTGGCCGCCATCGCCGTCCAGCTCGTGGCGGGAGCGGTCGAGACCTGGATCACTGACGGCGTGGCATGAGTCAGTCGCAGCAGGAGTCGCGCCAACCGCAGCTGCAGCGGTAGTGGGCGTGCTCGGGGCGAAGCTCTCCTCCACACAGGGGGCAGCACGAGAACGTGCCCCTCGGGTCGCGGTTCACGACACAGGTCGGCCGTCGCTCGGCCACCTCGCCGAAGGGGAGCTCCAGCTCCTCGAAGTCCACCGCCACAGCCGATGAGGGTACGGCCTCGCTCCGGCGGGATCGTGGATGGGATGCTGCGCTGACCATGGCACCGACATCACCTGAGGAGCGGACGAACGAACCGTGCGTGGAGGACGCCGTCGACGCGCTGGAGGACGGCGACCGCACGATCCGCACGGGCTCCGCTCGCTCCGCCTTGCAGCACACGGTGTTCCGGCGGGTCTTCATCGGCGCCTTCCTGTCGAACATCGGCAGCTGGATGCAGAACGTGGTGCTCGGCGCGCTGGCCTACGACCTCACCCGCTCGCCGTCGTTCGTGGGCGTGCTGCTGTTCGCACAGCTCGGTCCGCTCTTGCTGTTCTCGCTCGTCGGCGGACTGCTCGCCGATGCCTTCGACCGGCGTCGCCTCCTCGTCACCGTTTCGGTGGTGCAGGGGATCCTGTCGTTGGCGCTGGCCGTGGTGGCGAGGACCGGCGACCCCTCACGGGTCGCCCTCGTGGCCATCGTGTTCCTCATCGGCATGGGCCAAGCTGTGTTCGGGCCCACCTACAGCGCCCTCCTTCCGGCCCTGGTGGGTAGAGCCGACCTTCCGGGGGCGATCTCGCTCAACTCGGCCCAGATGAACGGCTCGCGCGTGATCGGGCCGATCATCGGCGCCGCCGTGTTCGCCCGGGTGGGCCCGTCGTGGGTGTTCGTGATCAACGCGCTGTCCTTCCTGTTGGTGATCTGGGCGCTCCTCAGCGTGCGCCTTCCCCACCCCGCGCCCGACACCAGCGGCCTCCAGGGGGTGCGCCGCGTGCTGGCCGGGTTCCAGGTGGCCCGGGCCGACATCGTCGTTGCGCGCTGCCTCGTACTCATCGTCACGTTCTCGCTGCTCTCGCTGCCGTTCATCGGGCAGCTGCCAACCTTGGCCGACCGGAACCTGGGCATCGCAGCCCGAAGCACCCAATACGGTCTGCTCTACGCGTGCTTCGGGGTGGGCGCCCTGCTCGGCGCCCTGTCGATCGGCACGGTGCTGGCGGGCCGCAGCCTTGAACGGGTGGTGCGGGTCGGCCTCGTCGCCTTTGCTGCCTTCCTGGCCGTCTTCTCCCTGGTGCGCAGCCCGGGACCGGCCTATCCCATGATCCTGCTGGTGGGCCTGGCCTACTTCGCCGTCATCACCTCGTTGTCCACCGTGCTCCAACAGCGCCTCGACGACAGCAACCGAGGACGGGTGATGGCACTGTGGATCATGGGCTTCGGCGGCACGGTGCCCATCGGGAACCTGATCGCCGGCCCGGTCATCCAGGCCACCTCGATCACCACGGTGGTGCTGGCGGGCGCCGTCGTCGCGGTGGGGTTGGCGGCCTATGCCGACCTCGAGGCGCCGCCTCTGCTGGCCACCGGCGACCCCGCTGTGGCTCCCGCCGACTGACGCTCGCTCAGCGCTCCAGCAGGGCGGCGGCGAGACGCTCGAGCCCGGCCACCCGGCTCCCCTTGACGAGGACGGCGTCGCCCTCACCGAGGTCACCCAGCCGCGCCAGCGCCTCCTCCACCGAGGCCACGTCTTCGCCGCCGTAGCCGGGGGACGCCACTGCGATCACCCGGATGCCCAGCGCCCGGGCCTGGGCGCCGACGGCCGCGTGGTCCGCCGCCTCGCGGTCGCCCAGCTCGGCCATCAGACCGAGCACGGCGATCCGCCGCCGGGCCGGGAGCGCGACGAGCGACTCGAGGGCGGCCGCCACCGAGGTGGGGTTGGCGTTGTAGGCATCGTTGAGCACGCGGGCGCCACTGGCCGCGGTGGCCAGCTCCATCCGCCACGGCGACAGCGCAGCCCGCGCCAACCCCGCGGCGACCCCGGCAAGGTCGACCCCGGTCACGAGCGCCGCGGCGGCGGCCGCCAGGGCGTTCTCCACCTGGTGCAGCCCCCGCACTCCCAGGATCAGGTCCTCGCTCCCCCATGGCGACACGAGCCGGAACCGTGCCCGAAGGTCGTCGCCCACCACCACGTTCTCGGCTTGGACATCGCCCTCCTCGCCGTAGGTGACCACGGCCGCCTGGGTGCGGGCGGCCATGGCGGCCACCAGCTCGTCGGCGGCGTTGAGCACGGCGGTCCCCGAGACGGGAAGGCACTCCACCAGCTCGCCCTTGGCGCGGGCGACCTCGGTGAGGTCGCCGAACGCCTCGGTGTGCACGGCCGCGACGCGTGTGACGATGCCGATCGTGGGGGCGGCGATCGCGCACAGCCCCGCGATGTGACCGGCGCCGCGCGCCCCCATCTCCACCACCACGGCCTCGGTGCCGTCCGGGGCGGCGAGCAACGTGAGCGGCACGCCGATCTCGTTGTTGAAGGAGCGGGCGCTGGCGGCAGTGGCCCAGCGCTCGCGCAGCACCTCGGCCAGGAGGTCCTTCACGGAGGTCTTGCCCACCGAGCCGGTGACGCCGAGCACCCGTGGCGGCAGCACCGAGCGGGCCAGGCGCCCCGCGGCCTGGAGGGCGACGAGGGTGTCGTCCACCACGATGGCGGTGCCACCCTCCAGCGGGCCGGCCGTGAGGTAGGCCGCCGCGCCCTTCTCGAGGGCGGCGACGATGTGGTCGTGGCCGTCGCGATCGGCCGAGAGCGGCACGAAGAGCTGCCCCGGTTCGATGGCGCGCGAGTCCTGGGAAGCGCCGTCGACGATGACGTCAGGCCCTTCGAGGCGACCGTTGGCAGCGGCGGCGAGAGCGGCGGTGCGGAGGTGCATGTTCCCCGAGTCTCGCAGGCCGCCCTCCTACACTCGGTCCATGCCCCGCCCCGACCGCGTCCGCCTCGTGGTGCTCTTCGGCGGTCAGTCGGCCGAGCACGAGGTGTCCTGCGTGTCGGCCTTCCACGTGCTGCGCGCGGTCGACCGCGATCGGTATGACCTCGAGGCCATCGGGATCACCCGGGAGGGCGACTGGGTGCGGGCCGACGACGCCATCGCGGCGCTCCGCGGGGGCGCCGGCCAGCTCCCAGCCTCTGCGGGCCGAGGCCGTCTCGAGGCCACCGGCGTCGCCGTCGAGCCGCTGCCGGCCGTCACCCCTGCGCTCGGTGACGACGTCCCCGTCGTGGTGCTGCCGCTCCTCCACGGCACTCGTGGCGAGGACGGCACCGTCCAGGGGATGCTCGAGCTGGCCAACGTCCCCTTCGTCGGGGCCGGTGTCCTCGGCTCGGCGCTGTGCATGGACAAGCTGAAGGCCAAGGACGTGCTGGCCGCCCACGGCCTCCCGCAGGTGCCGTGGCTCGGCCTGCGCGACACCGAGACCGACGCCGTCGTGCGGCTCGTGGCCGACGCCGGTCTGCGGTATCCGCTGTTCGTGAAGCCGGCCAACCTCGGCTCGTCCGTGGGTGTGAGCCGGGCCGTGGACGAGGCCGCCCTGGTGGAGGCCACTGCGCTGGCGGCCACCTACGACGAGTGGATCGTCGTGGAGGAGAGCGCCCAGGGGCGCGAGATCGAAGTGGCCGTGCTCGGCAACGTCGAGCCCCGCGCCTCCGTGCCGGGTGAGATCGTGCCCGCCCGCGAGTTCTACGATTACGAGGACAAGTACCTCGACGGCGCCGCCGACCTCCACATCCCTGCTGACCTGCCGTACGCGATCACCGAGGAGATCCGACGCCTCGCCGTGGAGGCCTTCACCACCCTGCGCTGCGACGGCATGGCCCGCGTCGACTTCTTCT
>DAIQBC010000156.1:0-6468 GCA_036781345.1 Acidimicrobiales bacterium
CTTCTCCTTCACCACAGGGTGCGTCTCGGCCTCCTCGGTGGTGAGCCACACCGACCCGCACCACACGCCGGCCGCGCCGAGCGCCATCGCAGCCGCCATCTGCCGTCCCCGACCGATTCCGCCTGCCCCGAGCACCGGCACATCGCCCGCCGCGTCGCCGATCTCGGGGATCAGCCCCATCGAGCCGATCTCGCCGGTGTCTCCGCCGGCCTCGTATCCCTGGGCGACGATCATGTCCACCCCGGCGTTCACGTGGCGCTGGGCGTGCTGGACGGCTCCGGCCAGCGCGCCGATGCGACGCCCCGCTTCCTTGGCGAGCTCGATCATGTGCGGTGGCGGTGGTCCGAGAGCGTTCACCACGAGCGCCGTGCGATGGGCGAGAGCGATCTCGAGCTGCGGCTCGGCCCGTTCGGCCGAGAAGATCATCCCGCTGCCCGTGTCGCGGACGGGACCGCCATCTGCGGTGGGGTGGTCGTCCTCGGTCGGCAGCTCCGGCACCTCGTACCGCTTGAGGATGTCGTCGACGAAGGCGATGTGCTCGGGCGGGATCAGGTCGCGTACCGCATCGAGGGAGAGGCCCCCCTCGTCGGACCCGGCGTACTTGGCCGGCACGATGAGGTCGACGCCAAAGGGCAGGTCGCCCACCTCGGCCTCGATCCAGGTCAGGTCGATCTCCAGCTGCTCGGGCGAGTGGGCCACCGAACCGAGCACCCCCATCCCCCCGGCCCGGCTCACGGCCGCGACGACGTCACGGCAGTGGCTGAAGGCGAGGATCGGCAGGTCGATGCCGAACATGTCGGTGATGGCAGTGCGCACTTCAGTCTCCTTGCACCGGACGCATCCAGGCGGCGGGACGCTTCTCCAGGTAGGCGGTCATGCCCTCACGGGCCTCATCGGAGTTGAACAGGCGGGCGGACAGCTCTCCCGTGTGACGGAACGCCTCGTCCACTGGCATGCCCGGCACCTCGCGCAACAGCTGCTTGGCCGCCGCCAACGCCACGGGACCGCCGGCCAGCAGATCGGCCACCGCCGCGTCGACCTCGTCGTCCAGCCGATCGGCGGGCACTGCCGCGTTGATGAGGCCCATGCGGGAGGCCTCGGCAGCCGAGAACCGGTCCCCTCGGAGGAAGGCGCTGCGCGCGTCGGCAGTGCGCAGCTTCGGGAGGCACACCACCGAGATCACGGCCGGAACGACGCCGATCCGGACCTCCGTGAAGCCGAACTTGGCCTCCTCGGTGGCGAACGAGAGGTCCATGGCCGCGGCCAGGCCCATCCCACCGGCCACACAGTGTCCGGCGATGCGCCCGACGTACGGCTTGGGTGAGCGAGCGAAGCGGCCGAACAGGTCCTGCGGGCTGCGCACGGCGGCCGGGCCGTGCTCAGAGGAGCGCTCCGAGAGGTCGGCGCCCGCACAGAACACCTTGCCCCGATTGGTGAGCACGATGACGCGAACCTCGGGGTTGGCCTCGCCCTCGTCGAGGGCGGCCGTCAGCTCGCCTACGAGCCGGCCGCTGAGCGCGTTGCGGTTGGCCTCGTCCGCGAGGGTGATCGTGAGGACGCCACGGGCGAGGCCGGTCTCCACGACAGCCATCAGGCGCCACCCGCCGGCCGGCCGTCGGTGGGGCCACCCGCGAAGGCCTGTGCTCGCTCCATCCAGTCCCGAGCGACCGCGCCGGTGACCTCGAGCGCGGTGTCATCCACGTGACGCCGCTGCGTGACCACGAGGCAGAAGTCCACCGCCGGCCCGGTGACCACGTCGGCAGCCCCCTCGGGTCCGAAGGTCCAGGGCACACCCGATGGGCCGGTGAGCTCGACGCGCACATCACCGTGGGGCACGTCCATGCCCCGGTTGACGTAGCTCCACGAGCGGGTGATGAACCCGAGCTGGGCGATGTGGCGCAGGCGATGCGTAGGTTTCCGCGGGCGTCCCACCGTGTCGGCGATGTCTTGGCCGTGGGCCCAGCACTCCATGAGGCGGGCCGTGAGGAACGACTTCGCTCCCATCGACGGGCCGTACCAGCCGATCCGCATCCCGTCGGTGAGGGTCGCGGCCACGTCTGCCAGCCGCTGTCGGTTCGCGCGCCAGGCTGCGAGCAGCTCTGCTGGAGAGAGGTGGCGGCCCAGGGTGAGCTCGTCGCCCCCGTCTGGTGAGGCGACGAGCTCCTGAAACGACGCCGTGAAGGCGTCGGGATCAGTGACGGCGGTGGCGGCGGCTCCGTCGAAGTAGGTGAGGTGGCCGATCTGGTCGGCCACCGTCCAGCCCGCCGCCGGTGTGCGGAGCTGCCACTGCTCGTCGGTCAGGTCGGCGACGATCTCGTCGAGCGCTTCCTGCTCAGCTCGCAGGTCGGCGGCCACCTCAGGGACGTCGGTCATGGGGCTCCTTCGTGTGCTCCGAGCAAGGTGACTGGGATGTCGACGACCCGCGCCCGCAACCACTCGCCGAGGCTCTTGGCTTGGCCATCCTGACGGGTGGACGCGGCCACGCCCTCCTGCAGGAGACCGTGGATCACGAAGTTGAGCGACCGAAGGGCCGGCAGCCGGTACCGGTCGACCGCGAGGTCAGCGGTCTCGGGGAGCAGAGCTTGCAGGCGTTCGATGGTGAGGAAGTCATCGAGCCATGCCCATGCGTCGTCGCGACGGGCGAACACTCCCAGGTTGGCATTGCCTCCTTTGTCCCCGGAGCGGGAACCGACGACCCGACCGATGGGAGCAGCCACCTCCACACCCCCTGGTGCCTCCGCGTCGCGTTCGGCTGCGACGACCGTCGCCACCTCGCCGACGGGGGCCACCGAGTCGACCACCGTGCGAGCGCCCCCGAGCACGACCACGTGCTGCGGCACGAGCTCCGCGGGCACGACGGCGGGGCGGTAGATGCCGTAGGCGCGGGCACCACCTGAGCCGCCGCCGATGCCGAAGAAGCCCGGGATCGTGGACAGCCCCAGCTCCACCATGGTGTTCCACACCGCTCGGCCCACCTTCTGCTCGTCGGGGTCCTTCAGGGTGAGGCGCCACACGGCCACGGCCTCCTCGTTGGTGGCGGGGTCGCTCTTGTCGGTGCGCACGAGCTGGGTGGTGACGCTGGCGAAGTCGGAAGGATCGTGGGGACAGGCGCGCCAGAACGCCTCCTCGACGAGCGCGGCCTTCGCCTCGATGTCGAGGCCGGTGAGGGCCACCCCGAGGTCGGTGCGGAAGCCGCCCAGCTCGTTCATGGCCACCTTGAGGGTGGCGGGAGGCGGTTCGCCGCAGGTCCCGGAGATGCGGACCCGATCGGGAGCGGTCTGCTCGAGCTGGATGGTGTCGAAGCGAGCCGTGACGTCAGGGCCGAGGTAGGCGGGGCCCCCGATCTCGTAGAGGAGCTGCGAGGTGACGGTGCCGATCGACACCTCGCCGCCGGTGGCGTCGTGCTTGCCGATCACCGAGGAGCCGTCGTGCGCCACCTCCGCCCACGGGAACGCGGTGCGCGCCATCCCGGGGACCTCGGTGAAGAACGAGTAGTTCCCCCCGGTGGCCTGGGTGCCGCACTCGATCACGTGACCGGCCACCACCGCGCCCGCCAGCGCATCCCACTCGTCCCGGGCCCAGCCGTGGTGCCAGGCGGCCGGCCCGCACACGACGGCCGCGTCTGTGGTGCGACCGGTCACGACGACGTCGGCCCCCCGATGCAGCGCGTCCACGATGCCCCAGCAGCCGAGGTAGGCGTTGGCCGTGATGAACCGCGACGTGTCGCCCACGGGCTCACCGGTGTCGAAGTGGGCGAGGTCGATGCCGGCCGCCACGAGCTCGTCGAGGCGAGGCAGCAGGTCGTCGCCGTTGACGTAGGCGATGGTGGGGGACAGGCCGAGGCGATCGGCGACTGCCGCGATGGCCTCCGCGCACCCGGCCGGATCGAGGCCACCGGCGTTGGAAACCACCTTGATGCCCCGGTCGAGGCAGGTGCCCATGACCTGCTCCATCTGGGTCACGAAGGTGCGGGCGTACCCGCCGCCCGGCCGCTTGGCCTGTGTGCGGGCCAGGATGAGCATGGTGAGCTCCGCCAGCCAGTCGCCGGTGAGCACATCGATGGGTCCACCCTCCACCATCTCGCGAGCCGCGGAGAGGCGATCGCCGTAGAACCCGGAGCAGTTGGCGATGCGAATCGGAGCAGCCACTAGCCCTCCGCCGCATCATCGTCGACAGCCTCGAACTCGACCAGCAGAGCGCCCGCGTCGACCTGCTGGCCGACCACGGCTCGCACCCCCGCGACCACGCCCTCAGCAGGGGCGCGCACGTGATGCTCCATCTTCATGGCCTCGAGCACCACCAGGGTCTGGCGCGCCTCGACGTGATCGCCGGTGGCGCACCTCACCTCGAGCACCACACCGGGCATCGGGGCCACGAGGCCGCCGTGGGGCAGCTCGGTGCCGGGCGCCACGAACCTGGGCACGACACCGAAGGTGATCGTGCCGCGCTGCACCTGCACGTGGAGCCGGGCGCCGGCCCGGGTGATCCGGGCCGTCGTGCGCCGCCCGTCGACGGCCACGTCGATCCTGGTTGGGGACCACGTGTGCACCCGGGCCATGCCGCTCGGCTCTCCGTCCGCGCCGCGGAGGTCGAACGATCCATCGCGGTGGGAGTGATAGGCCACCTCGATCGTGGCCTCGCCGTGAGTGAGCTCGATCCGCTGTGGGGGCAGGCGGCCGTTGCGCCAGCCGGTAGGCAGCGATGCCTGCACGCCGGCGGTGGCACGGTTCTCGCCCTGCACCCACAGAGCGGCGAGGGCTGCCGCCCGCTGTAGCTCGTCGTCGGTGAGGACGAGGGTGGGCGCGGGTTGGGTGCGCTCGATGAAGTCGGTGGTGGTGTCACCCTCGAGGTAGCGGGGGTGGCGGAGGGTGGCGGCGAGGAAGTCGCGGTTCGTGGTGACGCCGCCCAGGTGCAGGCGTTCGAGGGCGAGGGCCAGGCGCCCAGCCGCCTCGGCCCGGGTGGGCGCGTGGGCGACGACCTTGGCCAGCATCGGGTCGAAGGTGACGCCGACCACCGAGCCCGCCTCGACGCCCGAGTCCCACCGCACCACAGGCTCATCGGCCGGCTCGAACGCCGCCAACGTGCCAGTGGCCGGTAGGAAGCCGGTTGCGGGGTCTTCCGCGTAGAGCCGTGCCTCGATGGCATGTCCCGAGAAGGCGACGGCCCCTTGGCCGTAGCCCAGCGGTTCGCCGGCCGCGATGCGCAGCTGCTCGCGCACGAGGTCGATGCCGGTGACCTCCTCCGTGACGGCATGCTCGACCTGCAGACGCGTGTTCACCTCCAGGAAGAAGAACTCGCGGGAGTCGTCATCGACGAGGAACTCCACCGTTCCCGCCGACTCATAGCGGATCGCACGGGCCAGGCGAAGGGCAGCGTCGCCCATGGCCGCTCGCAGATCCGGGTCGACGATCGGCGAGGGTGACTCCTCGAGGATCTTCTGGTGGCGTCGCTGCACTGAGCACTCGCGCTCACCCAGGTGCACGAGGCCTCCCTGGGCGTCGCCCAGGATCTGGATCTCCACGTGTCGTGCCCGCTCGATGTAGCGCTCGAGGAAGACGCGGTCGTCGCCGAAGCTGCTGGCTGCCTCGCGGCGAGCTCCGGCCACGGCCTCGGCCAGCTCCGCGGCCGAGGCCACCACGCGCATCCCCTTGCCGCCGCCACCGGCGGCCGCCTTCACGAGCAGCGGGTAGCCCACGCCCCGCTCGGCCGTCGGATCGTCGGATGAGGGCAACGTCGGCACGCCCACCTCGTCGGCCAGCGCCTTGGCGGCGAGCTTGTCGCCCATTGCCGCGATCACCTCCGAAGGCGGGCCGACCCAGGTGAGGCCGGCCGCCACGACGTCAGCCGCGAAGGAGGCGTTCTCGGACAGGAAGCCGTATCCGGGGTGGATGGCGTCCACATCGGTGCGGGCGGCGGCAGCCAGGATCGCGGCGCCATCGAGGTAGCCGCTCGGGAGCCACACTGCCTCGTCGGCCTCGGCCACGAAGGGGCTGTCGGCGTCGGCATCGGCGTAGACGGCGACGCACCGCACGCCCATCGACCGCGCCGTGCGGAAGACGCGACGGGCGATCTCGCCTCGGTTGGCGACGAGCACGCTCGTGATGGGGCGGCTCACAGCCGGAACACCCCGTAGCCGTCCGCGCCCTTGATGGGGCGATTGCGTACCACTGACAGGCACAGGCCGAGCACAGTGCGGGTGTCGCGCGGATCGATGATGCCGTCGTCGCTGATGGCCGAGGTGGCCCGCAGCGCCAGTGACCCCTTCTCCTGGGTGTCCTCCACCGCGGCCACGATGCGGGCATCTTCGTCCTCGTCGAAGGGGAGCCCCTTGCGGGCCGCCTGGCCGCGGCGCACCTGGGACATGACGCCGGCGATCTGCTTGGGCCCCATCACGGCGATCTTGGCGGTGGGCCACAGGAACGTGAACCGGTTGCCGAAGGCCCGCCCCGACATGCCGTAGGTGCCCGC
>DAIQBC010000157.1:0-6438 GCA_036781345.1 Acidimicrobiales bacterium
TGCTCGACGGCCAGCCCTTCACGGCCATCAACGGCGGCCCGCAGTTCAGCTTCGGCGAGGCCGTCTCGTTCCTGATCGAGTGCGCCGACCAGGGGGAGATCGACCACTACTGGGTCGCGCTCACCGAGGGTGGCGAGGAGAGCCAGTGCGGGTGGCTCAAGGACCGCTACGGGCTCTCTTGGCAGGTCGTGCCGGCGGGTTGGGAGGCCATCCTCAACGACCCCGACCAGGCTCGCTCCCAGCGGGCGATGACGGCCATGCTCGGCATGCGCAAGATCGACATCGCAGCCCTCGACGCGGCCGCCGATGGTGCGGCAGGCGAGCAGTGAGCACCCTGGACAGGGAGTTCAGCGCACCCTTGCAGCGGGGAGAAGCCAAGGGAGCGTGGACCTACGTCGTGATGTCCGGCTCCGCCGAGCACTTCGGCACTCGGGGTTTGGTGAAGGTGCGGGGCACGGTCGACGGCCACCCCTTCCAGAGCGCGTTCATGGCCCTCGGGGACGGCACCCACAAGCTGCCCATCAAGGCCGACGTGCGACGGGCGATCGGCAAGGAGGCCGGCAGCACCGTGACGGTGCACCTGCTCGAGCGCCTCGACAGCTAGGCCAGGAGCTCGAGGGCCTTGTTGAACGTCGGGCTGGGCCGCATCACGGCGTCAACCTTGGCGAGGTCGGGCGAGTAGTAGCCGCCGATGTCGGCGGGGTGGCCCTGCACGGCCAGCAGCTCGGCGTCGACGGCGGCCTGGTCGGCGGCCAGGCGCTCGGCCAGCGGGGCGAAGGTGGCGGCCAGCTCGGGGTCGTCGGTCTGGGCCGCCAGCGCCTCGGCCCAGTAGCGCGCCAGGTAGGCGTGACTGCCGCGGTTGTCGATCTGACCGAGCCGGCGGGCCGGCGACTTGTCGTTCTCCAGCACCATGCCGGTGGCCTGGTCGAGGGTGTCGGCGAGGATCTGGGCGCGCGAGCTGCCGGTGGTCGTCGCCAGGTGCTCGAAGGACACCGCCAGCGCGAGGAACTCGCCGAGCGAGTCCCAGCGGAGGTAGTTCTCCTTCACGAGCTGCTGCACGTGCTTGGGTGCCGAGCCGCCCGCGCCTGTCTCGAACAGCCCGCCGCCGTTCATCAGCGGCACGATCGAGAGCATCTTGGCGCTCGTGCCGAGCTCCATGATCGGGAAGAGGTCGGTGAGGTAGTCGCGCAGCACGTTGCCGGTGACGGAGATGGTGTCCTCGCCCCGCCGGATGCGCTCGAGGGAGAAGGCCATGGCGTCGACCGGGGCCATGATCTCGATCTGCAGGCCCGTGGTGTCGTGGTCGTCGAGGTAGCGGCGCACCTTGTCGATCACCTGGGCGTCGTGGGCGCGAGAGGCATCGAGCCAGAACACGGCGGGGGCGCCGGTGGCCCGGGCTCGGGTGACCGCCAGCTTCACCCAGTCCTGGATCGGGAGGTCCTTGGCCTGGCACATGCGCCAGATGTCGCCCGGCTCGACCCGCTGCTCGAGCAGCGTGGTGCCCGCCGAGTCGACGACCCGTACGATGCCGGCGGCGGGGATCTCGAAGGTCTTGTCGTGGGAGCCGTACTCCTCCGCTTGCTGGGCCATGAGCCCCACGTTGGGTACCGACCCCATGGTGGCGGGGTCGTAGGCGCCGTGGGCGCGGCAGTCGTCGATCACCACCTGGTAGATGCCGGCGTAGCTGCTGTCGGGGATGACGGCCTTGGTGTCCTGTGGCTCTCCTGCCGAGTTCCACATCTGGCCCGAGGTGCGGATCATGGCCGGCATCGAGGCGTCGACGATGACGTCGCTGGGCACGTGCAGGTTGGTGATGCCCTTGTCGGAGTCGACCATCGCCAGCGCGGGACCCTCGGCGATGCCCTGCTGGATCGCTGTCTCGATGGCGGTCCGCTGGTCGGCTGGGAACGAGGCGAGGGACTCCAGCAGGCTGGCCAGGCCATCGTTCGGGCTGATGCCGGCCGCCTCGAGTGCGGCCCCGTGCTCGGCGAACAGGGCGGGGAAGAAGGCCCGCACCGCGTGCCCGAAGATGATCGGGTCGGACACCTTCATCATGGTGGCCTTGAGGTGCAGCGAGAACAGCACGCCCTTGGCCTTGGCGTCGGCGATCTGGGCGGTGAGGAACTCGACGAGGGCTCGCTTGCTCATCACGGTGGCGTCGATCACCTCGCCCGCCAGCAGAGGGGTGGACGCCTTCAGCACGGTGGTGGCTCCGTCGTCGCCGGCGAGCTCGATGCGCACGTCGGTGGGATCGGCCACCGTGACGGAGCGCTCGTTCGTGCGGAAGTCGCCGCTCGACATGGTGGCGACGTGGGTCGAGGAGTCGGGTGACCAGGCGCCCATGGAGTGCGGGTGCGTGCGGGCGTAGTGCTTCACCGATGCCGGCGCCCGCCGGTCGGAGTTGCCCTCGCGCAGCACCGGGTTCACCGCGCTGCCCTTGAGCCGGTCGTAGCGGGCGCGGGCCTCGAGCTCATCGGCGCCCTGCGGCTCGTCGTGGTAGTCGGGGAGGGCGTAGCCCTTGGCCTGGAGCTCCTCGATGGCCGCCTTGAGCTGGGGGAGCGAGGCGCTGACGTTGGGCAGCTTGATGATGTTGGCTTCGGGCGTCTTGGCCAGCGCGCCGAGCTCGGCCAGAGCGTCTGGCACCCGCTGAGCCTCGCTGAGGTGCTCGGGGAAGGCGGCGAGGATGCGCCCGGCGAGGGAGATGTCGCGCGTCTCCACCGTCACCCCTGCGGTGGAGGCGAAGGCCTGGATGATCGGCAGGAGCGAGCACGTGGCCAGGGCGGGGGCCTCGTCGGTGAACGTGTAGATGATCTTCGGGTCCGGCATCCGGGCGAGGCTACCCACGGTGCTCGCGCCCGCGCGCGGGGGTCAGTAGCGTGGGCCCGGGTGTCACACCCCCTCCGTAGGGTTCGTGGTGTGACGAGATCGACGAGAGGGTTGGCCACGGTGGCTCCACACGCGCAGAGCAAGCGGGCGACCTCCACGTCCTCATTCGGCGTGTCCCGCCGCGAGAACCACGACGCCAGCGGCTTCTACGCCCGCTTCACCGCGCCGGTGCTGAGCGACGACGACACGGTCGAGCCGCCCGGCGTGGTCGACCAGATCTACGTCGGCGATGCCCGCTCGATGGACCGTGTGCGGCCCTCGTCGGTGGCCCTCGTCGTCACCTCGCCGCCCTACTTCGCCGGCAAAGCCTACGAGGCCGAGCTGGGCGAGGGCCACATCCCGGCCACCTACGTCGACTACCTCACGATGCTGGAAGACGTCTTCGCCGAGTGCGTGACCAAGCTCGAGCCCGGCGGCCGCATCGCCGTCAACGTGGCCAACCTCGGTCGCAAGCCCTACCGCTCCCTGTCGGCCGACGTCATCGGCATCCTCCAAGACCGCCTCGGGCTGCTCCTGCGGGGCGAGGTGGTGTGGCGCAAGGCCCGCGGGGCGGGCGGCAACTGCGCCTGGGGGTCGTTCAAGCAGCCCGCCAACCCCGTGCTGCGCGACCTCACCGAGCGGGTCGTGATCGCCAGCAAGGGTCGGTTCGACCGCGCGATGAAAGGCCCGGCGCGGGCACAGCGGGGGCTGCCCTCCCAGGCCACCACCACGGCGGACGAGTTCATGGACGCCACGCTCGACGTGTGGGAGCTGGCCCCGGAGAGCGCGACGCGCGTCGGCCACCCGGCGCCCTTCCCGGTGGAGCTGCCGCAGCGCCTGATCGACCTCTACACCTACCGCGATGACGTCGTGCTCGATCCCTTCATGGGCTCGGGCACCACCGCCGTGGCCGCCGTGCGCACCGGACGCCACTACCTCGGCTACGACACCGACGACGGCTACGCCCGAGCTGCGCGCGAGCGGGTGGCCACCGAGGTCGAGCAGGTCCTCGCCGCCGTGCCGGCGCCGCGGCCCGACAAGGCCCTCGCCGCCGCCCATGACCTGCTGGTCGAGGCCGGGTTCGGGGTGGCCGAGGCCAAGGTCTCCAAGCGCCGCCGCTTCGCCGGCGGGCTCACGGTCGACTGGATCGCCACAGATGCGGCCGGAGCCGAGTGGCTGGTGCTGGTGGCGGGCGCCAGCACCGTGCACCGCAGCGGTCTGCGCCGCGCCGACGTGCTCTTCCGCACCCTCGGCGAAGCGTCGGTGCTCTCCACCGCCGGCCACCCGGTGCTCGTGCTCACCACCGACCTCCCCGCCCGGGCGTCATCCCCGTTGGCCGCGGTGCGGGCGGCCCGGGGCGTGGCCCTCGTCGACGCCCTCGAGCTGGGCGGCGAGGGTGTCCTCGAGCGCCTGGCCGCCTACGCCGACGGCGGGGTGGACGCGCCGGTGGGCGAGCTGCTCACCGGCCGGTAGCTGCCCCGTGCCCTCGGCCAAGACCGAGATCACCGAGATCGTCACCGGGCTCGCCATGACCGGCGCGCCCACGATCGAGGCGGCGTTGGCCGCTCGGGCGGTGGCCAACGTCGACGACACCGTGTGGCGCCGCCTCGACGAGCTCGAACGAGCCGGCCGGCACCGCCAGGAGTTCCTGGCCGCCTGGGCCAACGGCCAGGCCTTCCTTCAGGTCGCTGACGGCCTGCGGGGCCAGCCGCCGCGCCTCGTGGAGTGGAAGGGCCCGACCCAAGCGCCGGGCGACGAGGTCGTGCCGGCCGACCTGCGGGTCGACCACGTGTGGCTGATCAGCTGCAAGTACCTGTCCAAGGTGCTGGCCAACGCAGCCCCCAGCCGGCTGTTCGACCGAGGCCTGGCCGGCGGACCCACGAAGGCCGCCGGCGACTGGTACGCCGAGGTTGCCCCTGTCGCCTACCAAGCCCTGTTCACCCAGGTCCGTCTCGAGCTCGGCACCCGGGCGTCGCTCCCGCCCCACGCCGCCGACCTCACGCCGGTCCACCGGGCCGAGCTGCGGGCCTACCTCGACGCTGGCTGGTCTGCCGAGGCGCAAGCCGCCTACCGCACACTGGCGGTGGAGGTCGGCCGCGTATCGGCGCACCGCTGGAAGCGCACCCTCGCCAAGCGGGCCGACGCCGAGGCGGTGCTGTGGCGGCTGCTGCGGATCGGCAGCGCGCCCTACTTCGTGCTCGGCGCCCAGCGCGACCGCACCCTGCGCCTGCGGGTGATGACCCCGTGGGACTGGCGCCAGGCCTACGAGCTCAAGCGGGTCGACGTGTGGGGTGACGACGCCGGCCAGCCCCAGGTGCGCTGGCAGGCCCGCATCCGCGCCCGCGCTACCGGCGACGAGCTGGCTGTCGACGGCCACGTCGAGGTGCGCTGGAGCCACGGCCGCTTCGGCAAGCCGCCCGAAGCCAAGGTCTACCTCGACACTCCCCACCACAGGGTCCCCGGTTACGTCGAGCTGCACTGATCCCAGCCGGTTCTGTGGACGCGTACGTCCGCATACCGAGCGTGAGGGTCCACAGAACCGGTCAGCCTTGCTCCGCGACCGCCTTCAGACGCTCGAGGGTGGCATTCATGCCATCGCGCATCTCCTGATCGTGCTCGGCCACGCCGCCGAGGAGGAGCTTCGAGAACACGAGCGCCGACCGCGGGCGCGACTTGAATGCGACGCGGCTCTCGGTCACGAGGGTGCCGTCGCCGTCGGGCTCCAGCCGGTAGCTCCAGCGGGTGCCGCTCTGCTTGGTCTCGAAGCCGAAGGCCCGGTTGGGCTCGGCCTCCACCACCCGGTTCTTGGTCGACCACCGGGCGACGCCCCGCTTGTTGGTGCCCTTGAACACCGCGCCCACCGCTGGGCCAGTCGCGCCGTCGAGCCACTGACCGCCGGTGCACTCGGGGCTGAGCCGCCCCATCTGCGCGATGTCGGTGACGATGGCGTAGATCCGGTCGGCGGGTGCAGCGATCCGGACCGTGACGGCGTCGGGCGGTTGGGCGGGATGAGGGGCCGCGGTCATGTGCGGACCGTACCGGAGCGGCGGTAGCGTCGTCGGGACGACGGGGCCGTGCCTGCGGCCCGATCCACCACAGGGGGCCATGCACAGTGCAGCAGCACGACAAGATCTACATCGACGGTGCCTGGGTGCCGTCCGCCGGTACAGGCACCATCGACGTGTTCGACTCCACCAACGGCGAGGTGTTCGGCCGCATCCCGCAGGGCACGGCCGCCGATGTCGACGCCGCCGCCAAGGCCGCGCATGCCGCCTTCGGCGAGTGGTCGGCCAAGAGCCCCGAGGAGCGGGCCAAGTACTGCACCCGCATCGCCGAGGGCCTCGGAGCCCGCATGGACGAGATCGCCACCGTGGTCACCCGAGAGGCGGGCATGCCGAAGTGGCTGAGCCTCATCGTGCAGGCCGGGCTACCGATCAACTCGTTCAACACGGCCGCGGCGGTCGCGGAGAGCTACGAGTACGAGTCAACCGTCGGCAGCAGCCTCGTGGTCAAGGAGCCGGTGGGCGTGGTCGGCTGCATCACGCCGTGGAACTACCCGCTGCACCAGATCGC
>DAIQBC010000158.1:0-6418 GCA_036781345.1 Acidimicrobiales bacterium
GAGTAGTGGTAGCGGAACAGCTCGTACGTGCCGTCCACCAGGTGCACCTGCAGACCCATCTGGGCCATCCTTCCACCATGTCAGGTGCCCTCGACTGCTTCGGACCTCGATCATGGGCCCGTCCCGAGATCACCTCGTTCGGGCGTCTGCCCATGTCGACCTACCTGGCGCGCGGTGAGGTGGTCGACCTCGCAGGGGAGTGGGCCTTCGCGTTGCGACAACGGCCGGAAGACGTGACCGACGCCGACCTGGCCGGCTCCATCGAGGGGTGGTCGTCGATCGAGGTGCCGGGCTGCTGGACGATGCAGGGGTTCGACCGGCCGCAGTACACGAACGTGCAGATGCCGTTCCTCGGCCCACCCCCCGCCGTGCCCGAGGCCAACCCCACCGGGGTGCACCGCCGTGCGGTCACCGTACCGGCGGCCTGGGCCGGGCAGCGGATCGTGCTCCACGTGGCCGGCGCCGAGGCGGTGCTCTACGTGCACGTCGACGGCCGGCCGGTGGGCATGGGAAAGGACTCGCGGTTGCCCCAGGAGTTCGACCTCACCGGCATCGTCGAACCCGGTGCAACGGTCGGTCTCGCCCTCACCGTGGTGCGATGGTCCGACGCCACCTACCTGGAGGACCAGGACCACTGGTACCACGCCGGCCTGCACCGGCAGGTGTTCCTGTACGCAACCCCGCCAGTGCACATCGCCGATGTCAACGCCACGGCAGACCTGGATCCGGCCACCGGCGACGGTCACCTGCGGGTGGGGGTCACGGCGGGGGTCGACGGCACCGGACCCAAGGCGTGGACGGCCCGCGTCGCCCTCGCCGCCCAGTTCGCCGACGCTGAAGTGCGCTTCGAGCACCCCACCAGCTGGCTGGTGAACGCGATGGTGTTCGAGGGCCGGACGACCTCGATCAGCTTGCGGGTGCCAGCGGTCGCGCCGTGGACGGCGGAGACGCCCAACCTCCACGACCTCACCGTCGCCCTCCTCGACGCCGACGGCACGGAGGTCGACGTGGTGTCGCTGCGGGTGGGGTTCCGCCGGGTGGAGATCCGTGGCCACGAGCTGCTCGTGAACGGCCAGGCCGTGCTCATCAAGGGCGTCAACCGCCACGACCATGATCCCAGGCGCGGCAAGGCGGTCACGCGGGAGTCGATCGAGGCTGATGTGGTGCTCATGAAGCAGCACAACATCAACGCCATCCGCACGTCCCATTACCCGAACGACGTGCACCTCTACGACGTGTGCGATCGCCTCGGCATGTACGTGATCGACGAGGCCAACCTCGAGACGCACGCCTACCTGCGCAGCCTCACCAAGGACCCGGTCTGGGCGGCCGCGATCCTGGCCCGGATCACCCGCATGGCCCAGCGCGACAAGAACCACCCTTGCGTGATCATGTGGTCGCTCGGTAACGAGAGCGGGGGTGCACCGATCCTCGATGCAGCCGCCCGCTGGCTCCGCACGTGGGATCCCTCCCGCCCGATCCACTACGAGAGCGGGCTGGGCGAGGCGCTGATGGCGAGGGGTGCGGCCGACGTGCCCGCCACGCTGGCCGAGCCCCGGGTGGACAGCGACGCCATCGTGCCGATGTACCCGTCGGTTGCTGACATCGTGGGCTGGGCCACCCGAGCCGTGCCCGACCGCCCGCTCATCATGTGCGAGTACATCCATGCGATGAACAACTCCTGTGGTGGCCTCGACGACTACTGGGCCGCCATCCGGGCTCATCCGGGCCTGCAGGGGGGCTTCGTGTGGGATTGGGTCGACCAGGCGCTGGTCCAGGTGATGGACGACGGAACGGAGCGGCTCGCCTACGGCGGTGACTTCGGCGACGCGCCCAACGACGGGCCGTTCTGCCTCAACGGGCTGGTGGCCGCCGACCGCACCCCGCACCCCTCGCTGCACGAGCTGGCCAAGGTGGTGCAGCCCGTGCAGATCGCCGTCGTCGACGGGCCCCGCGGGGTCTTCCGCGTGACCAACGAGCACGCCTTCGTCGATCTGGCGTGGCTGCGGCCGTCGTGGACCGTCGAGGTCGACGGCCAGGCCGTCGCGGTCGGATCGCTCGAGCCACTGCTGCTCGCCCCCGGTGCGTCGACCGAGGTGCGGGTGCCCGTACCCCCGCTCGAGCTCGCACCGGGCCAGCAGGCCCAGGTGGCCCTCTTCTTCGCCACCCGCGAGGACCTGCCGTGGGTGGAGGCCGGGCACGTCGTCGCTTGGGAGCAGGCCGGCGCGGGGGCCGCGCCAGGCCCGGCTCGCGCGCCCGGTCCGACTGCGTCCGTGCCGCCCTCGCTTGAGTCGCTCGCGCCGGTGCTGTCGCTGTGGCGTGCGCCGATCGACAACGAGACCTTCGGGCCGGGCCACGCCCAGCGATGGGAGCGGCTGGGCCTTCGAGATGCCGCCGGGCTGGCCGAGCTCGAGACCGAGTCGGTCGACGACGGCGAAGGCGGGATCGTCGTCACGCACGCGGTCGTCATCCCCGACTGGCTCGACGACATCCCCCGGGTGGGGGTGCGGCTCCGCGTGGGGCCAGGGGTGCACACGGTGGAGTGGCTGGGTGACGGCCCGCACGAGTGCTACTCGGATCGGCGGGCCTCGGCCCGGCTGGGTCGCTGGAGCACCGAGGTCGACGCCTGGGGAGTGCCCTACGTGCACCCGCAGGCCAACGGCAACCGCACCGGGGTCCGCTGGCTGCGGTTCCTCGATGCTGAGGGTATGCCCCTGCTCACGCTGGACGGCCTCGACGACGCCGACGTGACCGTGGCCCGTGTGACGGACGAGGAGCTGGCCGACGCCGGGCACCTCGAGGAGCTGCCGCGACGCGACGACTGCTGGGTGTGGATCGACGCGCGCCACCGTGGGGTCGGGTCGGGGGCCGTGGGACCCGACGTGGCACCGGCCCACCGGGTCAGGCCCGGCGCGTACCGGTGGAGCTACCGGATCCGATGACGCGAGGGCGACGGTGGCGAGGGCGTGCGGCGCTGGCTGTGGCGGTGGCGAGCTGGCTGCTCCTGCTGGCGGCGGGGCCGAGCTCGGCGTCGGCGCCCGCTCGCACGGCGGCGGTGGCCGGCCGCCCGGGTGCGCTGGCGGAGGGCGTGAAGGCCGACGGCGTCACCACCTTCACCCTGGACCCGCAAGGTGGCGCGGTGCACGTGGCCGTGGACCTCACCCTCACGAACCAGAGGCCCGACCAGGTGACCGGCGGTTACACCCAGCGGTACTACCTCCCGAGCTTCGGTGTGCCGGTCCTGTCCGAGGCGGTCGGCCTCGCCGCCGTGACGAGCGGCGGCAACGTGCTCCCCGTGTCCACGGAGGCCACCGACACGCCCCGCTTCGTGTACGCCGTGGTCGACCTGCGACCCGACCTCTACTACCCGAGCTCCCAGACCTTCCGGCTTTCCTATGACCTGCCGAGGGTCGCCCCGCGCTCCGCGGCCCTCAGCCGGCTCAACGACGCCTACGCGACCTTCCCGATGCTGGCGATCGGTGACCAGGGGCACAGCGCCGTCGAGGTGATCATCCCCGAGGGCTTCGAGGTGGAGGTGGTGGGCGACGACATGGAGGAGTCGGAGCGCGACGGGCAGCAGGTGTTCACCGCCACCGCCATCCCCGATCCTCCTACATGGTTCGTACAGGTGTCGGCCCGTGACGACACCAAGCTCGTCGACCGCACGGTCGCGTTGGGCGACCAGGAGGTGCGGGTGCTGGGCTGGCCCGACGACCCGGAGTGGGCTGACTTCACCGCCGCACAGGTCGCCGACGGCGTGCCGGCCATCGAGGCGGTCCTCGGAGTCGCGTGGCCGGCCACGTCCAGGCTCGAGGTGGTGGAGACGGCCAGCCCGTACCTCTACGGCTACGCCGGGTGGTACGTGCGCAACGGCAACCTGATCGAGGTCGGCGACAGGCTCGATCAACAGGTGATCCTGCACGAGCTCTCGCACCTGTGGTTCAACGACACCCTCTTCGAGGAGCGGTGGATCAACGAGGCGTTCGCCAACCAGGTGGCCGCCCTCGCCATGCACGAGCTGGGTGTCCAGCAGCCGAAGCCGGAGAACATCGATCCCGCTGACCCGGGGGCGCTCAAGCTCAACGACTGGAGTGCACCGGATCTCCAGGCCGAGCTGTCAGACGAGCAGGAGCGCTACGGGTACAACGCGTCGTGGGCCGTGCTGGATGCCATCGGCGCCGAGATCGGGGAAGGGCTGGCGGCCGTGGCGCAAGCCGCCGACGCCGGCCAGCCCGCATACCCCGGGCCGGGCGACACTGGCTCGACGACGCACGTGTATGACTGGCGGGAGCTGCTCGATCTGCTCGAGGGGGTTGGGGGCTCCACGACGGCGACCGAGCTCTTCCAGCGCCATGTGGTGGACGAGTCGGAGGCGGCCGACTTCGAGCCGAGGGCCGCAGCCCGCGCGCGCTACACGACGCTGCTCGACGCCGGCGACGGCTGGGCGGCACCGCGATCGGTCCGCCAGGCCATGACCGACTGGCGCTTCGAGACCGCCGAGGACCTGATGGTCGGGGCCACCGAGGTGCTGGCCACGAAGGCCGACCTGCTCGAGGTGGCCGCCGACCTCGACGTGTCCCAGGAACTCGCCCTACGGGAAGCCTACGAGGGGGCCTCGGACATGGCGGGCTTGGGGGCCGAAGCGGAGGACGCGCTCGACGCTGCCCGGGCGCTGCAGTCGGCTGAGGACGCCGAGGCCAGTGGCGCAGGTCCTCTCGGTGCGATCGGCTTGCTGTTCTCCTCGGTCGAGGAGCACCTCGTGAAGGCGGCCACGTCGTTCGACGAGGGTGACTACAAGGCCGTGCGCGCTGACACGGCGATGGTCGAGTCGACCCTGGACGAGGCGGCCCGGACAGGGCTCGTGCGCCTGGTGGGCCTGGCGCTGCTGTTCCTCGTCGGTGTCTTGCTTTGGAGGGCACGGCGCACGCAGATGGCGCGCCGCGCCGCGGCCAGGCAGAGGGCGGCGGACGAGCTAGAGGCCGATGGCGCTGAGAGCGTCGGCAGCCCGACCGATGGCCGCGGCGAGGGTGGGGTGTGACGCCTGGAAGCGCGTCACCTCCTCGCGGAGCTCGTCGACCACTCCCTCAGGGTCGTCATCGCTGAGGCGACGCTCGACCTCGCCGGCCAGACGGGCCAGCTCGTCGTTGTTGTCGACGCCCTCTTCTGACGCGTCGATGGCGTCCTTGAGTTGGGCGAGCAGCTGTTGGAGGGGCTCCTGCATCGTCCGACACAGTACGCGACGCGTAGGTTGACGCGCGCCGTGACCATCCAGGAGGACCCGCCTCGGCCCGGGGCCCGAGCCCGCTGGCCTGCTTCGCTGCTGGTCGTCACCCTCGTCGTCGCCGGGTGCACCGCCGACGACGGCGGCACGGAGAGCACGCGGCCTGATCAGGGGCCGAAGGCGGTGGCGTTGCCGACGCTGGCTGGTGGCGTCGAGCTGGGCGAAGTCGAACTCGCTCGCATCCTGGTGGGTGAGGCGCTGAGCTTCGGATCGCCGCTCCCCAGCGAGCAGGCGGCCGCCGACTCGTTCACCGTGGACCCGGAGGTGGGGTCGGCGGTGGCGCGCCGTGTCTACTCCACCCTCGACGGGCAGCAGATCGGTGCGCTCCTCGTCCTCACCATCGACGGCGCCGCGGTGTTCGACCAGGGTGTGCTCGACGCCTTCGTCAGCGGCGTCGTCGACTCCTTCGGTGGAGGCACCCACGAGGAGGCGGTGCTGGCCGGGCGCACGGTCCTCCGCTCCAGCGGACCGGGTGGCACCGTGATCGGCTTCCGCGAGGGCAACCAGCTCGTGGTGATGCGGGGCTCGGATGATGGCGTCATCGCGGGGGCGGTCGCACGGCAGCTCGCGGGCATCGCGGCCGGCACCACCGGTTCGGTCGACCCGGTGACCCCCCTCGTCGCGCTCCCGATCGACGCCGCCTTCGTGGCCGTGCCCACGGTGGCCTTCCAGACCATCCCGCCGGACGAGGAGGAGCCTGCTCCCGAACCACCTGCCCTGCCCGGCGCCACCGGCGTGCAGGGCCGCTACGGGGTGGTCGCCGGTGAGCGGCGCACCACGGTGTGGGCCTTCACCCTCGACGCAGCGGTCTACCCGTCGGCAGAGGCGGTCACCCCTGCCATCGCGGCGCTGGTGTCCGCCCGGACCGGTGGTGCGTCGACCGAGGTCGTCGAGGTCGTCGACCGGGTGGTGCAACGGGCCACCGGTACCGGAGGCTCAGCGTCTGCAGCCGCGTTCCGGCAGCAGGGTCTCGTTCTCCTCGTGGAGGGGGCCGATCCGGCGCAGGTCGACGCCGTGGTGTCAGCCTGGATCGTCGCCCTCACCACACCCTGAGCCCCCGCCGCCTGGGAGCAGGTCCCCCTACTCCTGGACGAGCTCGATGAGGGTGCCGAAGCTGCCCTTGGGGTGCACGAAGGC
>DAIQBC010000159.1:0-6380 GCA_036781345.1 Acidimicrobiales bacterium
CGCTCAAGCAGGCCCTCGACGCCTTCATCGCCGAGAGCCAGCGCTACGTCACCGGTGAGGTGCGGTTGCACCTGTCGCCGGGCTCGTGCGAGGTCACCGGTCGGCGCAGCCCCCACAGCCTCTACGACTACGCCTTGGCCACCTACGACGCCGGTGACAGCTTCCGCCACGAGGACTCCGCCGGCTTCGTCCGACTCTGGGGCCTCTCAGTGGAGACCTGGGCCGGCACCCAGGGCCACCTGGGCCGGGACTAGCCGTGGCCACCCTCTGGCACGGCCGCTTCGAGGGCGGCCCGGCGGACGAGCTGCTCGCCTACACGGTCAGCCTCTCCTATGACCAGCGCCTCGCTCCCGACGACATCGCCGGTTCGCGGGCCCACGTGCGCGGCCTGGCCCGCATCGGGATCCTCACCGAGGTCGAGCGCGATGACGTGCTGGCCGCCCTCGACCAGGTCGAGGGCGAGCTGGTCGAGGGCACCTTCGCCTTCCTGCCGTCGGACGAGGACATCCACACCGCCGTCGAGCGGCGGGTCACCGACCTGGCCGGCCCCGCCGGGGCCAAGCTCCACACCGGGCGCAGCCGCAACGACCAGGTGGCCACCGACCTGCGCCTCTACACGAAGCGGGCGCTGCTCGACGTGGCCGCACGAGTCCTCACCCTCCAGGAGGTGCTGCTCGATCGGGCCCTCGACGCCGGCGAGGCCTACCTGCCCGGCTACACCCACCTGCAGCGGGCCCAGCCGGTGAGCCTGGCCCACCACCTCCTGGCGCACGGCTGGGCCTTTGCGCGTGACGTCGACCGGTTGCTCGACTGCCGCCGACGGGCCGATGTGTCCCCGCTCGGCGCGGGCGCGCTGGCCGGGTCGTCCATCCCGTTGGACCCCGATGGTGTGGCGGCTGACCTCGGGTTCGCGGCGCGCTTCGAGAACAGCCTCGACGCGGTGTCGGATCGCGACTTCGTGGCCGAAGGGCTGTTCGCCCTCACGCTCATCGGGATCCACCTGTCACGGCTCGGCGAGGAGATCGTGCTCTGGACCACCGACGAGTTCGGCTTCGCGGCCCTCGACGACGCCTACGCCACCGGCAGCTCGATGCTGCCGCAGAAGAAGAACCCCGACATCGCCGAGCTGGCCCGGGGCAAGGCGGGGCGGCTCATCGGCGATCTCACCGGCCTCCTCTCCACGCTGAAGGGCTTGCCGCTCGCCTACAACCGCGACCTCCAGGAGGACAAGGAGCCACTGTTCGACGCCGTCGACCAGGTGTCGCTCGGCCTGACGGCGATGGGTGGGCTGCTGGCCACCCTGCGGTTCGACACCGAGCGCATGCAGGCGGCCGCCGATTCCCCCTTCGCGGCCGCCACCGACCTGGCCGAGCACCTCGTGCTCGGCGGCACGCCGTTCCGGGAGGCCCACGCCATCGTCGGGGGCCTCGTGCGCGACTCGATCGAGCGGCGGGTCCCGTTGGGTGACCTCGTGGCCGCCCACCCGTCCTTTGGCGAGGCCGACCGGGCGTTGCTCGAGCCCGGCGTCGCCCTCACCCGTCGCATCACCCCCGGAGGGGCGGGTCCGGTCGCGGTGGCCGTGCAGCTTGACCGCTACCGGACCCGCCTCCAGACCGACCGCGAGCGCATTGCCCCCTGAGCCCGACTCGTCGGCGCTCGCGCGAGGCTCAGGGCTGCCATGACCTTCTTCCACACGGTCCGGCCGCGCTACGGCGAGGTCGACATGCAGCGCGTCGTGTTCAATGCCCACTATCTCGCCTACTGCGACGATGCGGCCGACCTCTGGTTTCGCGCCCTCGGGGCCGGGCTGGAGGACGACTGGTGGGACGTGATGGTCAAGAAGGCCATCATCACCTGGAGCGGGGCGGCGCGCGTCCACGACGAGCTGGTGATCGCCGTCGCCGTGCGGAGGTGGGGGACGACGAGCTTCGACGTGGGCTTCAAGGGGCGCGTGGGCGACACGGAGGTGTTCTCCGCCGAGCTCACCTACGTCGCGGTGCGGACCGGCACGAGCGAGACGGTGCGGGTGCCTGACGACTTCCGCGCCGCGGCCTCCTGATGGCCCGGCGGCGGCTCAGCCGGGCCTTCTACCGGCGCGACCCACGCCTCGTCGCGCCGGAGCTCCTGGGGAAGCTGCTCGTCCGCGATGGTCTCGCGGGGCGCATCGTCGAGGTAGAGGCGTACTGCGGGGGCGAGGATCCCGGCAGCCACGCCTTCCGGGGCATGACGAAGCGCAACGCCACCATGTTCGGGCCACCGGGCCGTCTCTACGTCTACTTCACGTACGGGATGCACTGGTGCGCCAACGCCGTCTGTGGCACCGAGGGCGAGGGGGTGGCGGTGCTCCTGCGGGCGGCCGAGCCCGTCGCTGGACTCGATCAGATGTGGGGGCGTCGGCCGAAGGCCAAGCGCACCCGCGACCTCCTGGCCGGCCCGGCCCGGCTGTGCCAGGCCTTCGGTCTCGACGGGGCCGACGATGGCGCGGACCTGGTGACCGCCAACCACAGGATCACGATCGCTGACGACGGGGTGGCTCCTCCCGAGGCCCCCACGGTGAGCACCCGCATCGGCCTCTCGGCGGGGGCGGACCTCCCGTGGCGGTGGTGCGTGCCCGATTCCCTCCACCTGTCCAAGCGGGCATGATCGGTCTGCTCGGCGCGGACGACCTGGCCGAGGGCGTGGCGGACCTCGGTGCGGCTCGGGCGGCCGTGGTCGCCGCGGCACCCGGCGAGCCCGATCATGAGCACAACCGGACCCGCATCCTCGCCTTCCTCGACGATCACCCCGATGCCCTGGATCGCTCGTGCGCATCCGGTCACCTCACGGCCTCCGCCGCCGTCATCGATCCAGTCGCGCGCCGGGTGCTGCTCCTGCTCCACGCGAAGGTGCAGCGATGGCTCCAGCCGGGTGGCCATGCTGATGGGGACGGAAACCTGGCGCGGGTTGCCCTGCGGGAGGCGGAAGAGGAGACGGGCATCGCAGGGCTCCGAGTGCTCACCCCTGCCATCGACCTCGATGTCCACACCTTCCACCACCACGGGGGCACCGAACCGGACCACCTCCATCTCGATGTGCGTCACCTCGTCGTCGCCCCGCCCGGCGCCGTGGCGGTGACGAACCATGAATCGCACGGCGCGCGGTGGATGCCGGTCGACGACCTCCCGATCCGGGATCTCGACACCGGCACCATTCGCATGGTGCACGCGGCGCTGGCTGCCCTCGATCGCCTGGGCCGAGCAGGCATGGACCCGACCGTCGATCCTTGTTGATCGACCGTGGCCTCAGACGTCGATCGGGGTGGCGCAGGCGATCATGCGGTTGTCCGCCGAGAAGGCGTCGATGAACTCGGTGATCTGCTGCTGGTCCTTGGCGGTGACGAGCAGCCGGGCCAGCGGGTCGGCCCGGAGGGCTTCGGCGTAGGCGTCCCGATCTCCCAGGTAGGTGCGCCAGTCCGCGATCCACTGCCGGACGAGCTCGCCGTCCTCGCCACCGGGAGCGATGGCTTCGATGTCCTCGAGCATGGTTGCGAAGCGGCGGTTGGCCTGGGCCACGATGTCGGCGCGCCGGCTCGCTTCTTCCACCTGGATGGCCGATGGGAGGAGGTCGACGTCATCGTGCGCCGCGGAGCAGATGGCCTGGGCCTGGGTGGCGAAGGTGGGATCGGCGAGCCGGTCGGGTGGCGGCTGCCGTCCGGGGACGATGGCCAGGTACAGCACGTACGCCCACATCGCCGCCAGCAGCACCACGGTGGTCCAGGCGAGCACCCGGCCCGGCCCCCACCGGCGCGGCGTTGGGGTCAGCGTGCTCTGGTCGGTCACCTCGGCAGCCTCGTCAGTGCGGTGCTGCGCTGTCCAGCCCGCGCTCTGCTACGGGCCGACCTCGAGGGTCACGATGGAGTCACGCGGCGCGCTGCCACCGGGCGGTGACTGCGCGGAGACGAGGCCCGTTGGCGATCCGGGCGCGCCCGGAACGAGCGACGTCCGGAAGCCCGCGAGTTGCAGCACGGCAACCGCGGTGTCAGCGGCGTACCCGACCACGACGGGAACCGCGGTGAGGGACCCGGGCCCGGTGGCGGCGGGGGCTGTCGGCGATGGCACGGTGGTCGTGGTCGTGGCGGGATGGAACGGGACGACAGGTCGGCCGGCCAGGGCAGTGCCCATGAAGCGCTGCCAGATCTCGGCCGGGTAGAGGCCCCCGGTGACCTTGCTGGGCGTGTGCGGAGGCACCATCGGCACCAGCTGTCCGTCGGGCCCGAGCACCGGGAACCCGACCCACACCGCGGTGGCCAGCTCCGAGGTGTACCCGGCGAACCAGGCGTCCTTGTTGTCGTTCGTGGTGCCCGTCTTGCCGGCCACCGGGCGGTCGAGCTGGGCCCGGGTGCCGGTACCACGCTGCACCACCTGCTCGAGGATGCTCGTGACCGTGTCGGCCACGTCCGCCTCGAGCACCTTGGTCTGGACATGCTCGTGGTTGAACAGCACGGTTCCATCGGCCCGGGTGATCCTGGTGACGAGCACCGGGGGAACTTGGATGCCTCGGTTGGCGAGGGTGGAGTAGGCGCCGGCCATGTCCAGGGCGGTCACCACGTTGCTGCCGAGCACCGCCGATGGCACTGCCTGCAGCGGGCTGCGGATGCCCATCCGGGAAGCCATCTCCATCGCCGGGCCTGGCCCCACGCGCATCATCAGCTGGGCGTAGAGCGTGTTGTAGGAGCGCACGGTCCCCTCGATGATGCTGACGGTGCCCCCGCCGCCCCCGCCGTAGTTGCAGGGCCGCCACGGCGGCGCGTTCTCCAACGGGATGGTCACGCAGGCCGGAGCCGAGATGCGAGTCTGGGGGTCGATGCCCTGGGTGAGGGCGGTGGCCAGCACGAAGGGCTTGAAGGCCGACCCGGCCTGGCGCGGTCCCTGGGTGGCCAGGTTCAGCTTGGCGATGCCGCTGGTGCCGAAGAAGTCCCGCCCACCGACCATGGCTCGGACGTAGCCGGTGGCGGCCTCGACCGACACGAGTGACGCGTCCGGGCCCGCTGGATCGGGGAGGATCTCGGCGACCGCGGCTTCCGCTTGGGCCTGCAGCGCAAGGTCGACCGTGGTCTGGATCCGCAGGCCACCGCCGAAGAGGAGGTCGCGCCGCTCCTTGGCCGTGGCGCCGAACCGGGGATCATCGAGGATCCACTGCTTGACCTCCTCGACGAAGTAGGCCGCGGGGTAGCGCTCGGCGGCCGGCACCACCGCGGAGGCGAGCGTCAAGGCCGCGGCATCGGCCGAGAGGAGCTGGGCGTCATCGATCATGTCGTTGGCGCGCATGCGCTCGAGCACGAGGTGGCGGCGCTCGAGCGCCAGCTCGGGCTCGTTGAAGGGGTCGGTGGCTCCCGGCCGCTGGATGAGGCCCGCGAGGAGAGCTCCGTCGGCCAGCGTAAGGTCCTTGGCCGGCTTCCCGAAGTACTGGTAGGCCGCGGCCTCGATGCCGTAGGCGCCGTTCCCGAAGTAGATCGCGTTGAGATAGAGCTCGAGGATGCGGTCCTTGGAGTAGCGGCGCTCGAGCTGCACCGCCGTCGAGGCCTCCTGCACCTTGCGCTCGAGCGTGCGCGCGTCGTCCTGGAGGATCTCCTGCTTCACGTACTGCTGGGTGATCGTCGAGCCGCCCTGCTGGACGTCGCCCGCGGCGGCGTTGGTGCTCAGGGCTCGCAGCACGGCCCGCACATCCACGCCTGGGTGGCGGTAGAACCGCTCGTCCTCGATCGCGATCACGGCGTTTCGAACGTGCTCCGGGATCTGCTCGAGCGGGACGACCTTGCGGTTCTCCTCGGCGTGGAAGGTGTAGATGTGCGTGCCGTCGGCTGCGTACAAGCTCGAGGACTCGATTTGCTCGGCAGTCGGCAGGACGACGGCACGGGACGAGTAGGAGCATGCGCCGAGCGCGGGCACAAGCGCGAGGAGGCAAGCGAGGGACCGGAGGGAGAGACGCATGGACAGCAGCCATTGTCCCGCACGGCGACGGCGTCGGCCTGGCATCCGACCCATCCGGCTGGACCGGTGACCGGGCTGGCGGGGACGATGGCGCCGATGGACGACCTCCTCGACGACCTCGACCGGCGCGGCCTGGTGCACGACACCACGGATCGGGCGTCGCTGGCCGCTCGGCTGGCGGAGGGTCCGATCACGCTCTACCACGGCTGCGACCCCACTGCCCCGAGCCTGCACCACGGCAACCTCATCGGGCTGATCATGCTTCGCCGGTTCCAGGACGCCGGCCATCACCCGATCGCGCTCGCGGGTGGGGCCACGGGGATGATCGGGGACCCCGGTGGACGCTCGGAGGAGCGAAACCTGCTCGATGTGGGCACCTTGGAGGCCACCGTGGCAGCCATCAAGGGTCAG
>DAIQBC010000160.1:0-6357 GCA_036781345.1 Acidimicrobiales bacterium
GGCCGGCAAGGGGAACAACGGGGCCGATGGCCGGGCGGCGGCCGTGCGCCTGCGTCGCCGGGGCGTCCGTGTCGAGGTGATCGACGCGGTGGACGCGCCTGTGCACCTCCGCGGCGTCGACCTCGTGATCGATGCCGCCTACGGCACCGGGTTCCGGGGCGAATACGTCGGGCCGGACACCGCCGGCACCCAGGTGCTGGCGGTGGACATCCCGAGCGGCGTCGACGGCCTCACCGGCGAGGAGCGGGGACGCGCCCTGCCCGCCACCCGCACGGTCACCTTCGCCGCCCTGAAGCCGGGCCTCGTACTGGAGCCCGGCCGGTCTCTGGCCGGCGAGGTCATCGTGGCCGACATCGGGTTGGCCGTGGGCGAGTGCCAGGTGGGCGTGGTCGAGCGCACAGATGTGGTGGGCTGGCTGCCCCGCAGGGAGCCTGGCGCCCACAAGTGGCAGGCGGCCGTGCTGGTCGTGGCGGGCTCGGCGGGGATGACCGGCGCGGCCCACCTGGCTGCCGCAGCCGCGCAACGAGCAGGAGCCGGCATGGTCCACCTCGCCTCGCCCGGCGTGACCGAGGACCCCGAACGGCCCGTCGAAGCGGTGGGCCTTGCCCTCCCGGCGACGGGGTGGGCGCAGATCGTCGTGCCGGCGGCGGCCCGCTTCCAGGCGCTGGTGATCGGCCCCGGGCTCGGCACCGGTGGCGCCGCCGGTGCCGCCGTGCGGGAGGTCCTGGCAGGGGTCGACCTCCCCATCGTCGTCGACGGCGATGCCCTCACTCTGTTGGGCACCGACGCCGCCTCAGCGCTCGGACCTCGCCATGCCCCGACGGTCCTCACGCCGCACGACGGTGAGCTCGCACGCCTCACCGGTGCCCGACCCGGGCCCGACCGGCTCGACGTCGCCCGCCGGTTGGCGACCAGCACCGGGGCGGTCGTGCTGCTCAAGGGTCCGTCCACGGTGGTGGCTGACGCCGACGGACGGGTGCGGGTCGTCGTCGCCGGTGACGCCCGCCTCGCCACGGCGGGCTCGGGCGACGTTCTCAGCGGCACGATCGGTGCCCTGCTCGCCCAAGGGCTCGGCGGCCTGGAAGCGGCGGCCGCTGGTGCCTTTCTGCACGCTCGCGCTGGAGCCCTTGGTCCCGCCGCCGGCCTCGTCGCCAGGGACCTCCTGGCACGCCTCCCGCTGGCACTGGCCGAGGTGTCGGCCTGATGGCGCGAGCGTGGGCCGATGTGTCGCTGGCGGCGGTGGCCGCCAACGTCGGCGCGCTGCGCGCCCTCTGTGCGCCGGCTGCGGTGTGCGCAGTGGTGAAGGCCGACGGGTATGGGCACGGAGCGGTGCCGGTGGCCCGGGCGGCTCTCGAGGCGGGGGCCGCCTGGTTGGCAGTGGCCCAGGTGCCGGAGGCGCTGGAGCTGCGTGCGGCCGGCATCACGGCCCCCACCCTTCTCCTGTCCGAGCCTCGCCCGTCCGAGGTCGCCGACGCGGTGGCAGCCGGTGTGGCGGTCACGGCCTACACGCGGGGGCTCATCCACCACCTCGGTGCGGCCGCGCGCGACCGTGGGCGCACCGTCGCCGTACACCTCAAGGTGGACACGGGCATGCATCGCGTGGGTGCCGCGCCCGGCGACATGGTGGAGCTGGCCCAGCTGGTCACGGCCGAGCAGGCGCTCACGCTCGACGCCTTGTGGACCCACTGCGCGGTGGCCGATGAGCCCGACAACCCCTTCACGGCCCTCCAGCTCGAGCGCTTCGAGTCGACCGTCGCCGCAGTGGAGGCCAACGGCATCGTCGTTCCCATGCGGCACGCCGCGAACTCGGCGGCGGCCATTGCCCACCCGGCCAGCCGCTACGACCTCGTGCGCTGCGGCATCGCCGTGTACGGGATCGCGCCCGCGCCCGCGCTCGCGGATCGCATGGCGCTCGAGCCTGCGGTGCGGTTGACCACCGAGGTGGCTTTCGTGAAGCCCGTGGCGGCCGGGGAAGGGGTGTCCTACGGGTTGCGTCACCACGTCGGCCAGGACACCGTGGTGGCGACGCTGCCCATCGGGTACGCCGACGGTGTGTTCCGGGGCTTGGGCACCGCCGGCCAGGAGGTGTTGATCGGCGGGCGCCGTCACCCCATGATCGGGGTCGTCACGATGGACCAGGTGATGGTGGACGTGGGCGCCCACAGCTTCGTGCAGCAGGGAGACGAGGCCGTCCTGCTGGGAGCGCAGGGGAGCGAGACGATCTCGCCGGACGAGTGGGCCGCCCGGCTCGGGACCATCTCGTACGAGGTGGTGTGCGCGATCGGCCCCCGGGTCGAGCGCCGCCACGCCAACTCCTAGGCTGCCCCGACGTGAACGTGGTCGCCACCACCGCCTCGGTCGACCAGACCCGCGACCTCGCGGAGGCTGTGTCGTCGCTCGCCCGGCCCGGTGATGTGATCGTGCTGGCCGGTGACCTCGGCGCGGGCAAGACGGCGTTCGTGCAGGGCTTCGGGCGGGGGCTCGGGGTGCCCGACCGCATCACCAGCCCCACCTTCACGCTCGTGCACGTCTACGAGGGCCGTCTCACCATCCACCACATCGATGTCTACCGGCTGGGGACCCTGGGCGAGGCGATCGACCTCGGCCTGCCCGAGATGCTGGACGACGGTGGCGTGGTGCTCATCGAGTGGGGGGAGGCGATCCTGCCGGTGCTCCCACACGACTACCTCGAGGTCCGGCTCACCTTCGGCCCCGGGGACGACGATCGGCACGTGGCCATCCGGGCCGTCGGCCCGGCCTGGGCGCCGCGTGAAGACGCCGTCGCCGGAGTGGTCTCGCCCTGGACGGCTGGCGGCTGATGCTGATCCTCGGCATCACCACCTCCACGGCCCAGGTGGGGTGCGCCATAGGCGGGCACGAGGGCGTGCTGGGCGCCATCCACTCCAGCCGCGGTCGCCGCCATGCCGAGACGCTCGTGCCCGCCATCGAGTTCCTGTGCCGCCAGACCAGGGTGGAGCTGCGCGACATCGGCGCGGTCGCCGTCGACCTCGGCCCGGGCATGTTCACGGGCCTCCGAGTGGGGGTGGCGGCCGGCAAGGCCCTCTCCTACGCCCGTCGCCTCCCGATGATCGGCGTGGCCAGCCTCGACCTCCTCGCCTTCCCGCTGCGCCACTCGCACCGGCGCATCGTGTGCGCCATCGATGCCGGTCGGAGTGAGATCTTCCACGCCAGCTATCGGCAGTCGCCTGGCGGCGTGCAGCGGATCTCCGACCCGGAGGTGGCCTCTCCGGCCGACCTTGCCTCGGACCTGCAGGCCACGGGGGAAGAGGTGCTGCTCGCGGGCGACGGTGCCCTGCGCCACAGCGCCGTCTTCGAAGGCATCCGCCGCGTGGAGCTGGCCGATCATGGCGAGGCCCATCCCACGGCTGGCTCGCTGGTGCAGCTGGCCCACGCTCGCGCCTTGCGCGAGGAGTTCGTCGACCTGGCCGAGCTCACCCCGATGTACCTCCGGAAGCCGGACGCCGAGATCAACTGGACGACCCGTGACGGAGCTGGTGACTGATGGCCCTTGCCCGGATCCCGCGGTCGGACGACCTGGTCGTGACGATCGCGCCGATGCGCCGACGCCACCTCCGCGGCGTGCTGCGCATCGAGCAGCAGGTGTATCCCCGTCCCTGGTCGTTGGGCCTGTTCATGAGCGAGCTGGGCTACCGGGGCAGCCGCGTGTACTGCGTCGCACGCGTCGGCACCACCGTCGTGGGGTACGGGGGGCTGATGCTGGTGGCCGATGACGGTCACATCACCACCCTCGCCGTCGATCCGGCCTGGCACCGACACCAGCTCGGCACCCGCCTCCTCCACACGCTGGCCACCGCCGCCGCCGAGCGCGGGGCCAAGAACCTCACCCTCGAGGTGCGGGCCAGCAACGAGGGCGCCCAGGCCCTCTACCGTGCCTTCGGCTTCGCCCCCGCCGGGATCCGGAAGGGCTACTACGTCGAGAACAACGAGGACGCCTTCATCATGTGGGCCAACGACGTCGACGGCGCCGAGTACGCCGAGCGCCTCGCTGCTCTCGCAGCCGGCGTGTCCGGCACCACGGTGCACGAGGAGCTCGATCCGTGACCGCGAACGTGGGGCGGGGCCGCATCCTCGGCATCGAGACGTCCTGTGACGAGACGGCGGCCGCGATCGTGGAGGCGGGCACGTCAATCCTGTCGTCGGTGGTGAGCAGCCAGGTCGATCTGCACGCCCGCTACGGGGGGGTGGTGCCCGAGATCGCCAGCCGGGCCCACGTGGACCTCATCGTCCCGGTGGTGGCCCGCGCCTTCGTGGAGGCCGGGCTCTCCGACCGCCCGGTCGACGGCGAGGGCTGCGAGATCGACGCCGTGGCCGCCACCTACGGCCCCGGACTGGTGGGGGCGCTGCTCGTGGGGGTCTCGGCCGCGAAAGCCCTGGCCTTGGCGTGGGACGTGCCCTTCCTGGCCGTCAACCACCTCGAGGCGCACCTCTACGCCACCTTGCTGGAGGAGCCCGACCTCGAGCTGCCGCTGGTCGTCCTCCTCGTGTCCGGCGGCCACACGCTGCTCGTGCTCATGGAGGGGCACGGCCGCTACCGGGTGCTCGGCTCGACGATCGACGACGCGGCGGGCGAGGCCTTCGACAAGGTCGCCCGCTACCTCGGGCTCGGCTACCCGGGCGGTCCGGCCATCGATCAGCTGTCCACCGAGGGTGACCCGGAGGCGATCCTGTTCCCCCGCCCGATGCAGGGTGACAGCACCTACGACTTCTCCTTCAGCGGCCTGAAGACCGCCGTGGTCAACCATGTCCGTAACCACCCCGACGTGGCCACCGCCGATGTGGCGGCGTCGTTCCAGGAGGCGGTGGTCGACGTGCTCGTCACCAAGGCCCGGGCCGCGGCTCGGGAGGTCGGTGCCAGGGGGCTGTGCCTGGGCGGTGGGGTGGCGGCCAACTCCCGCCTCCGCGAGCGGTTCCTCGACGTGTGCGTGGTCGACGGGATCCGCGGCTTCCTGCCCAGCCGGCCCATGTGCACCGACAACGCTGCCATGGTGGCCAGTGCCGCCTGGTACCGGTGGCGGAGCGACGGTCCGTCGCCGCTCGACACGGGGGCCTTCCCGAACCTCGGCATCCCGGTCGACTGACGTTCTGGCACTCGACGGTTGCGAGTGCTGATGTGGTCGGCCTAGAGTTAGCACTCGCACGACCAGAGTGCTAACCCCTCGGACGAGAAGGCGAGCCTTCTCGTCCGGCCAACTGAGGAGCCGGCCACCGGCCGGCACTGCTCCTGCCAACCGCTGGAGTCGTTCGCATCGCAAGCGTCACGGAGGCGCCAAGACATGTCACTGCAGCCGCTCGAAGACCGGATCATCGTGAAGCCGGGTGAGGCCGAGGAGACCACCGTCAGTGGCCTGGTCATCCCCGACACCGCCAAGGAGAAGCCCCAGCAGGGCGAGGTGCTCGCGGTCGGCCCCGGTCGCCGCTCCGAGCAGACGGGCGAGATCATCCCGCTCGACGTCAAGGTCGGCGACACCGTCGTCTACAGCAAGTACGGCGGCACCGAGATCACCGACGGCGGCGACGACGTCCTGATCCTGAACGGTCGCGACATCCTCGCGATCGTCAAGTAGGGCCCCATGGCGAAGCTCCTCAAGTTCGACGAAGAGGCCCGCCGGGCCCTCGAGGCCGGCGTGAACAAGCTGGCCGACGCCGTGAAGGTCACGCTCGGGCCGAAGGGCCGCAACGTGGTGCTCGAGAAGAAGTTCGGCGCCCCCACCATCACGAACGACGGTGTGTCGATCGCTCGCGAGGTCGAGCTCGATGACCCGTTCGAGAACATGGGTGCCCAGCTCGTGAAGGAGGTGGCCACCAAGACCAACGACATCGCTGGTGACGGCACCACCACTGCCACCGTGCTCGCCCAGGCGCTGGTCCGCGAGGGCCTCCGCAACGTGGCCGCCGGGGCCAGCCCTCTCGGCCTCAAGCGAGGCATCGAGGCCGCCGTCGCGGCGGCTGTCAAGGACATCGAGACCCAGTCCAAGGAGATCGACGACAAGTCGGAGATCGCCCAGGTCGCCTCCATCTCGGCGGCTGACCCGTCCATCGGCAAGGTGCTCGCCGACGCCATCGACAAGGTGGGCAAGGACGGCGTGGTCACCATCGAGGAGTCGAACACCTTCGGAATGGAGCTCGAGTTCACCGAGGGCATGCAGTTCGACAAGGGCTACCTCAGCCCCTACTTCGTGAGCGACGCCGAGCGGCAGGAGGCGATCCTCGAGGATCCCTACATCCTGTTCGTCAACGGCAAGATCTCCTCGGTGCAGGACCTCCTGCCCGTGCTCGAGAAGGTCATGCAGGGCGGCAAGCCGCTCCTGATCGTGG
>DAIQBC010000161.1:0-6357 GCA_036781345.1 Acidimicrobiales bacterium
GCGACGACGACATCCGCTCCTCGGGTTCCGCGTCGCTGGTGACGGGCACCGTGCTGGCGTCGGTGGCCGGCGCCCGCCGGTCGCGCACCGCGTTCGACCGCTACCTGGCAGCCACCGACCTCCCCGACGTGATCGCCATCGGCGAGCCGGCCTCACTCGCGCCCATCGCCCACCTCCCCTTCGTGAAGGCAGCCCCTGCGATCGACATCGTCGCCGCCCAGCCGGTAGGTGCTGGTGACGCCTGGATCCCCTTCCTCGTGTCGCTCGACGGAGCCATTCCCCGCGCCTACTTCCGGCTGCCGGTCATCGAGGGGCGCCGGGCCGATCCTCGACAGGCGCTCGAGGTCGACCTCGGCGAGCGCACCGCCCGCCGGCTGAGCGTCGGGGTCGGCGACGCGCTCGAGCTCCAGAGCTACACGGCTGCGACGGCGCCGCGAGCCGGTGGACCTGACGACCCCGGACCCGACGGGCCCAGCATCCGGTTGCAGGTCGTCGGGATCGTTCGCGACCCCGGTGACATCGGTGCACGCGAGAGTGACATGACCCTGTCCTTCCTCACCCCAGCCTTCCGGGATCGCTATACGAGGGCGCAGGTCGGGTCGTCCGCCCGGGGGGTCTTGGTCGTGCTCCGCCACCCGGGCGACGCCGCCCGGCTGACTGCGGCGGTGGGACCCGACGTCCAGCTCGATGCCGGGGTGTCGGCCGATCAGATCCGAGACCAGGCAAGTCCCACGATGCGCACCATCGCGACCGCGCTCGAGGTGTTCGCGGCTGTGGCTGGCGTCGCTGGCCTGGCCGCCGTCGGCTACGTCGTGGCCCGGTTCCAGCGCACCGGGTCCGGCGACGATGCCGTGCTGGGCGCGCTGGGGGTGAGCCGGGCGCGGCGGTTCGGACGCTTGGTCGTGCCCGCGGGGATCGCGGCGTTGGCGGGTGTGCTGCTCGGCGCGGGCCTGGCCGTCGCCGCGTCGCCCCTGTTCCCGATCGGGCTGGCCAGGATGGCCGAACCGGATCGGGGCCTCGACGTGGACGGCGCTGTCCTCGGGCTCGGTGCGACGATCGCGCTGGTCGCGTACGTCGGCCTCGTCGGGGTGCTGGGCCGCTTGACCGTGCGGACCGCCGAGGCCGCCGACGGCAGGCAGCGGGGTCGCCTTGCCCGCCGGCTGGCGGAGGTGGGAGCGCCCCCAGTGATCGTCACCGGGGTCGCGCTGGCGGTTGACGGGTCCCGCGCCAGCCGATCCACCAGCGCCTGGGCGACAGGCGGCGTGGGGCTCGGCGTGCTGGGCGTGCTCGCCGCCGTGGTGTTCGCCGCCAGCGTCGATCGGTTGGTGCACACGCCGTCGCTCTACGGCTGGGGCTGGGACGCCAACCTGGCCGGCTCAGACGCGTTCAACCTCGACGAAGGGCGGGTCGCGCTCGACAAGGTCCTTCGCGACCGGGACCTGGAGGCAGTGGCTCGCCTGACCTACCAGATCGAAGCCACCATCGATGGCGCCCCTGCGTCGGTCGCCACGCTCGAGGACCTCAAGGGCCAGGTCGGGCCCGTCATGGTGGTCGGGCGGGAGCCTGTCGCAGCCAACGAGATCGCCCTCGGTCGGGACACGCTGACCAGGCTCGGCAAGGAGGTCGGGAACACCGTGGAGGTAGACCTCGGGAGCGGCGCGCGCACACTGCAGGTGACCGGCATCGCAGCGCTGCCCGTGGACAGCGACGGTGGGTCGAGCGCCACCGGCGCATACCTCCCCGGCGCGGCCGGTCAGGCACTCGGCGTCCCGACGTGCTCCAACGACACGAGGTGCGTCTCGAACCTGGCCCTGCGGCTGGCTCCAAGCGCACGGCTCCACGACGTCGTCGCCCGCTACGAGGACCGCGCCAGCGGCGTCGCAGTCGACATGCCTGCCCCGCCGGGCGAGGTGGAGCGCCTCACCGCCGTCGAGCGCCTGCCGTGGTATCTGGCGGGCTTCCTCGCGCTGCTGGCGGCCGTCTCGGTCACTCACTCGGCCGCCAGCGTTATCCACCGCCGCCGGCGCGACCTCGCCGTGCTCAGGGTGCTCGGGATGTCGGCCTCCCAGCTGCGGGCGGTGGCATCCACCCAGGTGCTCACGCTCACCGTCGCAGGCATCGTCGTGGGCGAGATCCTCGGGGTGATCGCCGGGCGTCAGGTGTGGCGCTGGGTGGTCGACAGCGTCGCCTTGCCGTTCTCCCCCACCGTCCCGCTCTCCACCCTCATCCTGCTCCCCCTCGCCACGTTGAGCCTCACCCAGGTGGCCGCCACGTTCAGCCGGCGTTCCGCCGGCCGCACCCAACCCGCCCTCGCGCTGCGAACGGAGTGACCAGCCCGTGACCACCGTGCCGACCACTGTCACCCCGACGCTGGAGCGAGACGCCCCCGGCGGACTGCAGCTCCTGGCGGTCATCGCCGCGGCTGGAGCGCTCGCGCTGGCGGCGGTCAGCATCACGGGCGGAGGTGTGTCAGCCGGCGACGGCACGCGAGCGGGCCTGGTGGCAATCTGGGCGCTGACCGCCGCGACGCTGGTGTGGCGCGGCTCCCCCAGGCTGGCGGCGGTGGCGGCGGGCGCCGCTCTCGCCGGCGGGGTGTGCGCGGCGACCGCCTCGTCCGCCGAGGTCGCCAGACTCCACGCCCTCGTCGCGGCGCTGGTTCCTGCGGTCGCACTGCACCTCGAGCTCGTCCTAACCGACGGGCGGCTACGACGCTCCTCCCATCGCAACCTCGCCCTCGCCGGCTACGCCCTCGGGGCCGGCACTGGGATCGCGCTGGCCCTCGACGATCGGGTGCCCGGCGTGGGGGTGGTGACCGCGTCGGTCGCGGCCGCGCTCGTGATCGGGTTGCCCGTCGCCCACCAGGGCTACCGGACCTCCACCGGAGTGGTCCGCCAGCGGCTCCAGCTGGTCGGTTGCGCGGTGGCGATCATGACCGAGGTCGCGCTCGTCGTGGGGGCGCTGCGCCTCCTGGTCGACTGGCCGACCCACGCCGGCGCGGTCGCCGCCGCCGGCACAGCGCTCGTGCCGCTGGCCCTGGCGGCCGGCACCAGCCCGCGGATCTCCCGCAACGTCGACCGGCTCCTCGTGCACACGGTGTCGGCCACAGGGCTCACGGCCGTGGTGATAGTCGTCTACCTCGTGATCGTGATCGGGCTCGGCAGGGCTCCGGCCGACAGCGAGCGCACGCTGCTCGTGCTCTCCATGCTGGCGGCAGCGGTCGCCGCGCTGGCCTACGTGCCGGCCCGAGAGCGCCTGGCCGAGAGCGCCAACCGGCTCGTGTACGGCGAGCGCCACCCGCCCGATGAGGTGCTGCGCACGTGGGGCAGCCGGCTCAGCCGGGCCATCCCGATGGACGAGCTGCTCCTGCAGCTGGCCGAGTCGCTCCGCAAGGTGCTCGTGCTGCGGCGAGCGGAGATCTGGACCGGATCGGCGGGTCGGCTGGAGCTGGCCGTCGCCGTTCCCGATCGCGCGGCCGCGCCGCTTGCCCTGAGTCCGGAGGAGCAGCCGGTCGTCGCGCGGGCAGGGGTCACAGGCAACGCCTGGCTGGAGGTGTGGCTGCCTGCGCTGCTCGCCGGCCGCGACAGCGCGCAGCTGCGCGTGGCGCCCGCATCTCACGGCGGCGAGCTGCTGGGCCTGCTCGTGATCGAGCGGGCCACCGACGGCGACCAGTTCACCGACGAGGACGACCGCGTCCTCACGGAGCTGGCCCGTCAGGTGGGGCTGGCCCTGCACAACTTGCAGCTCGACTCCGCCTTGCAGGAGAGCCTCGAGAACCTCGAGAGGGCCAATGAAGACCTTCGGGCGTCTCGCGCCCGAATCGTGGCCACCGGCGACGCCGAGCGCCGCAAGATCGAGCGCAACCTCCACGACGGCGCCCAGCAGCACCTCGTGGCCCTTGCGGTGAACCTGCGCCTCACCAAGGACATGCTCGCCGACGACCCCGATGGGGCTGTGGAGATGCTCGACGCGCTGGCCGATGCCGTGAAGGACACGATCCAGGAGGTGCGCGACCTGGCGCATGGCATCTACCCGCCGCTGCTGATGGACAGCGGCATCGCCGAGGCGCTGCGGGCGGCCGCTAACCGCAGCCCGCTGTCGGTGTCAGTGGACGCCGACGGGCTGGGCCGCTACTCCTCCGAGCAGGAGGCCGCCGTGTACTTCTGCTGCCTGGAGGCGCTGCAGAACGCGGCCAAGCACGCTCCTGGGGCGAACGTCCGGATCGCCGTCGGCGAGACCGACGGCGATCTGCGCTTCTCGGTCACCGACGACGGCCCCGGCTTCGACGTGGTAGCCGCCACAGCGGGTCACGGGTACACGAACATGAGCGACCGCCTCGGCGCCATTGGCGGCACCGTGGAGTGGCGCTCGGCCCCCCGCGAGGGCGCCACCATCGACGGCTCGATCCCCCTCTGATCGAACCCGCGACGGATCCTGCACACGCGCGTGGTGTATTCATCGTGAGTTCGGCGCGGCTGGGCGAGAACGGCGCTGTCATACGGCATCGGGAGACTGGAGAGATGCGACTTGATCCGGTCATCGACGATCTGGCCGCCCAGCAGCACTCGCTGGTGGCCACCTGGCAGCTGCGAGCGCTCGGGCTCGGCGACGGCGAGGTGCTCCGGCTCAGGCAGGGGGAACGCTGGATCCCGATCAGCCGGCGCGTCCTCGCGCTGCGCGCTGGGGTCGACACCGACGACCGCCGAGACATGGCCGCCGTGCTCGACGCCAGTCCGGGTGCCGCGCTGTCTCATGGTGCCGCCGCTCGCCGCTGGGGCGCGCCGGGCTTCGAGCAGGCCAGGCTGGAGGTCACGAGGCATCGGGGCATCGCCCGTCGGGCCTCATCGCTCACTCGGGTGCACGAGGTCGTGGACCTGCTTCCGGCCCACATCAAGCTGGTGCGTGGGGTTCCTGTGACGAGCCCGGCCCGCACGGCGTTCGATCTCGCCGGGTCGCTCCACCCGGCTCGCGCCGAGCGCCTGCTCGACTGGATGTGGAACGAGCACCTGCTCGACGGCCGCACGTTCGACCGCACGGTGCGCGAGCTGGCCGGGCGCGGCCGCACCGGGAGCACTCTCATGCGCGAGCTCGCCGCTGCTCGCGGGCCCGACTACGTGCCTCCGGCCAGTGGCCTCGAGCGCCGGTTCATGCAGATCCTGAGCCGGCACGGCCTGCCCGACATGCGCCGCCAGGTCGACTCGGGAGGCGACGAGTGGGCGGGCCGGGTCGACTTCCGGGACCGCGAGCTGCCCCTGGTGGCTGAGATCAACAGCGAGAAGCACCACAGCTCGCTCGTCGACAGGGCGGCCGATGCTGCACGCCTCGCACGGCTGGAGTCAGCGGGGCTGACGGTGCTCGTGTTCTCCGACACCCAGGTCTGGCACGAGCCCGACGAGGTGGCCGCTCGTCTCCGTGAAGCCCGCCTACGCCTCCGCTCCCGCCGAGGAGCCTCGGGCTGAACCCGAACTCGCGACGGTTCCGCCACAGATGTGTGCAGGAATCGTCGCGAGCTCAGGGGGTGAGGGGGGTTGGGCGCTCGTCCCAGAGGCGGCGGAGGAGGTCGGGGCCGAGCTCCTCCTTGTTGACGTAGGCCACGAAGCCGGACGACTCGGCCTCGGGGGGCAGGTCGCTGCGCTGGTAGGTGGAGCACAGGAAGACGGTGGTGTCGGGCACCTCCGCGACGATCTGGCGGGTGGCCTGGATGCCGTTCATCTTCGGCATGTTGATGTCCATCAGCACCAGGCTGGGGCGCAGCTTGCGGACGAGCTCCACCGCCTCGTCGCCGTCGGCGGCTTCCCCCACCAGCTCGAAGCCGTCGGTGCGGCGCAGCACCGCACGCGCGGCGAGACGGAAGGGCAGCTGATCGTCCACGATCAGCACGGACACCTCGTCGGCGACGACCATCATCTCCCGGTCATCATCGTCAGCCACGGCCCTGCCCCCAAGGGTGGGGGCAGGTGGGCGGGGGTGTGGCTACCTTCCCCATCACCCGGCCGCCAGGTAGAGCAGGACCGCCTTCACGCGGCGGTTCACGTCGACCTCCTCGGACAGACCGAGCTTCGAGAAGATCGAGTTGGTGTGCTTCTCCACCGCCCGGGTGGAGAGCACCAGCGCCTCCGCGATGGCGGCGTTGCTCTTGCCCTGGGCCATCTCGGCCAGGATCTCGTGCTCCCGGGGGGTGAGGCGGTCGACCTCGGAGGCTCGGGGTCGCTTGTTGGACACCAGCGACTCAACCACCTTCGAGTCGATCACCGAACCTCCCGCGGCCACCTCGTGGACGGCACCCAGCAGGTCGTCGACGTCGCTCACCCGCTCCTTCAGGAGGTAGGCCCGACCCTCCGACCCGCCGTCGAGCAGCGC
>DAIQBC010000162.1:0-6269 GCA_036781345.1 Acidimicrobiales bacterium
ACCGCAACCCGGCCTTCACCGGCGACGCCACCTTCCTCACCGGCGAGGTGATCGAGAAGCGGGTGGAGCGCAAGCGGCGGCACCTCGTGCGGGTGCGGGTCGAGCTGCGCAACCAGGACGACGCCGTGATGGCCAAGGCCGAGGTCGAAGCCGAGCTCCCCCATGAGTGACCGCCCGGTGATCTTGTCGACCGCGCCTCTGCGCGGCCCGGGCCTCGATGCGCTGCGCGAGCTGGGCGAGGTGACCCTCGACCCATGGATCGACCACCAACCGCTGCGCCTCTACAACGAGGCCGACCTGGCGACCCGAGCCGCCGAGCTCGGCGCCACGGTGCTCATCTGCGAGGCGGACCGCTGCGCAGGTCCCGTGCTCGACCTGCCGCTGCTCGCCATCGGATCGACGCGGGGCGACCCCACCAACGTCGACCTGGCCGGTGCCACGGCCAGGGGCATCCCCGTGCTCCGCGCCCCGGGCCGCAACGCCGATGGGGTGGCGGAGCTGGCCGTGGGGTTGCTCCTCGCCGTGACGCGTCACATCGTGCCGGCCGACCGGGACGTGCGGGAGGGGCAGGTGTACCGCGACGGCTCGATCCCCTACCAGCGCTTCCGCGGCTGGGAGCTGGCCGGCCGCACGGTCGGCCTGGTCGGCCTCGGCGCGGTGGGCCGGGCGGTGCGCTGGCGGCTCGAGGGGCTCGGCATGCACGTGATCGCCAACGACCCCTTCGCCGAGGATGCCGCCTACGACCTCGACGATCTCCTCACCGAGGCCGACGTGGTGTCGATGCACGCGGCCGTCACGCCCGACTCGCTCGGCCTCATGTCAGCGGCGCGCTTCGACCGCATGCGCGAGGGCGCCGTGTACATCAACTCCGCGCGTGCCGGCCTGCACGACCTCGACGCCCTCACCGCCGCCTTGGCGTCGGGCCACCTGGCCGGCGCCGCCCTCGACCACTTCGACGGCGAGTCCATCGCGACTGACCACCCCATCGTGGCGATGCCAAACGTGGTGCTCACCCCGCACATCGGTGGCGCCACCTACGACACCGAGGCCAACCACACCGCCATGATGGCCGCCGGGCTCGCCTCGGTCCTTCGCGGCGGGCGTCCGGCCAACCTCGCCAACCCGGAGGTCTTCCCCGATGGCTGACCCGACCCCATCACCCACCACCACCCGCGAGGCGGTCCTCGCCGCCGCCAAGCGGATGCTGGCCCAAGGCCTCGTCGAGGGCACCGCGGGCAACATCTCGGGGCGCCTGCCCGACGGCCTCGTGTGCCTGTCACCCTCGTCGGTGCCCTACGACACCATGACCCTTGCCGACCTCGTGGTGGTCGACATGGAGGGCACCGTGGTCGAGGGCGAGCGGGCGCCCACCACAGAGAAGGACCTGCACCTGTCGACCTTGCGCCGCTATCCGGAGCTGGGCGCGGTCATCCACACGCACGCGGTCTACGCCACGATGTTCGCGCTGGCCCACGAGCCGATCCCTGCCGTGATCGAGGAGGTCATCGTCTACCTTGGGGGCGACGTGCCGTGCTGCGACTACAAGGGCACCGGCAGCGCGGAGCTGGGTGAGGAGGTGGCCAGCCGCCTGGCCGACCGGGGAGCCGCGCTGCTGGCCAACCATGGTCTGGTCACGTGCGGGTCGAGCCCCGACAAGGCCCTGCACAACGCCGCCCTCGCCGAGCGCACCGCCAAGATCGTGTGGGGGACGCGCGCCATGGGGGCAACGATCCACCCGCTGCCGGAGAACGTGAACAGGAACATGGCGGGCGTCTACCGCTACCTGCGGGACAACCCCTGACCGTGGCCGTCTGGTTCGACGACGAGGAGCGAACCCAGGTGGCGGCCGCCCTCGACAAGGAGGTGCCCGGTGCGGCCGCGTTGGGGGCAGTCGACTACGTGGAGCGCCTCCTGACCGCCCTCGACCACGACCCGCCCCGGGTGTGGGCCGGGCCCGACGGCTGGATCGCTCTCGGGCCGTGGGAGCGCCAGGCGTGGACGGAGCGCATCGATGAGCTGCGCGCCGTGTACCGCCGGGTGATCGACGGTGCCCCTGCGCCAGATGATCGGCGGGTGCTGCACGCACATGCCTGTGAGGCCACCTACGGCGACCCGGCCTACGGCGGCAACCGCGCCAGCGCCGGCTGGCAGCGCATCGAGTTCCCCGAGCCCCTGTTTCCCCCCGCGCGGGGCAAGCCGTGACCGACTGCGACGCCATCGTCGTGGGCTCGGGCCCGGGCGGCGCCACGGTGGCCGAGGTGCTCACCGCGGCGGGCTGGTCGGTGGTGATCCTGGAGAAGGGCCGCAACCACCTCATCGACCTGGCCCCGCCGCACAAGCCGCTCCGGCACTTCGCCAACGACGAGATCGCCTTCGGACGGCGGCACCTGCTCGGGCCAGATCCCACGCTGGAGCCCCGCACCTACCGGCGCACCGCTGACGACGGCGATCGCCTCCTCACCGGCGAGGTCAACAACCTTCCGTCCACCGTTGGTGGTGGTGGTGTGCACGCCGACGCCAAGCTCCCCCGCTTCCGCGAGGAGGACTTCCATCTGCGCAGCGCCCGGGGACCCGTGGAGGGAGCCAGCGTGGAGGACTGGCCCGTGCAGTACGCCGACCTCGAGCCGCACTACGCAGCGGTGGAGCGATCCTTCGGCGTGGCCGGTGAGGACGGCGCCAACCCGTTCGCGGCGTGGCGCAGCGAGCCGTTCCCGATGCCACCGGGCGACGACATGCCGATGGCTCTCGTGTCGGCCGCCGCGGCCGAACGCGCCGGCCTGCACCCCTACCGGGCCCCCTCCGGCGTGAACAGCGTGGTCTACGACGGCCGGCCGGCCTGCGTCGACTGCGGGTTCTGTGGCGGCTACGGCTGCCCGATCCACGCCAAGGGCGATCCGATCGCAGCGCTGCAGCGAGCGCTGCGCACGGCACGGTGCGAGATCCGACCCGACGCCTACGTGACCCAGATCGTGCTCGACGGGTCCGGGCGCCGGGCGAGCGGCGTGCGCTACCTCGATCTCACCGGCTACCCCGATCCGCCTGAGGTCGAGCTGCGCGCCACGCAAGCTGTCGTGCTGGCCTGCGGCGCCTTCGAGACGCCCCGCCTGCTGCTGCGCAACGGCCTCGGCGGTGATCTGGTGGGGCGCTACCTCACGTACCACTTCCAGACCTTCACCGTGGGCATCTTCCCCGGGCCCACCGGGAGCGAGCGCGGCCGCAGCGTCACCCATCTTCACGACGACCTCATGATCGACACGCCCGAGCTGCGAGCCGCCGCGAGGGCCGCCAACCTGCCGTGGCTGCGTGGCGGCGTGGTGGAGCACGGGGCGGGCACGGGACCGATCAGCGAAGCCAGCAGCTACCCGCGCGGCGACGCCCACCTCACCTCGATGGCCGACAGCGCGCTGCGTCGTCGGCTCTGGGCCTTCACCATGCAGGGAGAGGACCTACCGCAGGCCCCCAACCGGATCGACCTCGACCCCTCCGTGCGCGACGCGTGGGGCCTCCCTGCCGGCCGGGTCACCTATGCCCCCCACCGCCACGAGCTGGCGGCATCGGCCTATGCGGTGCCGCTGCACGAGGCGTTGATGGTCGATGCCGGCGCGCAGGCCGCCTTCTCCGCCACCTCCCCACCGCAAGACGACATCGAGCGGCACCGCGCCTCGAGCCCGCTCGGCGTCGCGCCCGCCAGCCGCCACGTGATGGGCACTGCCCGCATGGGCACCCATCCGGCGAGCTCGGTGGTGTCACCCGAGCAACGACTGTGGGATGTCGACAACGTGCTCGTGTGCGACTCGTCGGTGTTCGTGACGGCGAGCGGCTACAACCCCACCCTCACGCTGGCCGCCCTTGCGCACCGCGCTGCGGCCCGCCTCGCCGACACCGGCGTCTGACGCCGACCTCTGACGCCGGCGTCAACTACCCTCCGCCTTCCATGGGGGATCTGCCTGAACGCATGCCCGCGGCGGTGCTGAAGGGGCCGGGAGTGCTCGAGGTGGAGGACGTCCCCGTGCCCGACGTCGGTGCCGGCGAGGTGCTGGTGGCCGTCGAGCTGTGCGGAGTCTGCGGGAGCGACCTGCACATGGTGCTGGAGGGATGGGGCACACCGGGCAGCTGGCAGGGCCACGAGTGGGTCGGCAGGATCGCGGCGGTGGGCGCTGAGGTCACGCGCTGGCAGCCCGGCGACGTCGTGGTGGGTGGCCCAACGCTCCGGTGCGGGGAGTGCCCGATGTGCCTCGCGGGGCGGCCGTCGCTGTGCGCCGGGCGCGACACGCCAGGCATCGGCCCGGAGCGGGGCGGCTTCGCGCAGTACAAGGTGTCCCCCGCCGACGAGGTGCTGCCGATGCCGGCCGGCCTCGACCCGAGAGCCGCTGCACTCACCGAGCCTCTTGCCGTCGCCCTCCACGGCATCCACCAGGGCCGCGCCCAGCCCGGGCAGCGGGTGCTCGTGCTCGGCGCCGGGCCCATCGGGGCACTCACCATCGCCGCTCTGCGCGCGCAGGGCGTCCATGACGTCACGTGCGCCGAGCCGGGCGAGGGGCGACGAGCACTGGCGACCGCGGTGGGCGCCACCCGTGTGGTCGACCCCGCCGAGCTGGTCGTGCCCAACATGGCGCAGCCCGGCCTGATCGTCGATGGCGCCGTCGACCTGGTGCTGGAGTGCTCCGGTAGCCGACGGGCGATGGAGGCGGGCCTGGCCCAGCTCGTGCGGGGCGGCACGCTCGTGCTGGTGGGGGCGGGCATGGACCCGCCCCGCTTCGATCCCAACCGCATCCTGCTCAACGAGCTCGTGGTCACCGGCGCCTTCACCTACGACGCCGACGGGTTCACGGAGGCCCTCGATCTGCTCGCCTCCGGAGCGCTGCCCGTCGACGAGCTGCTCGAACATGAGACGGTGCCCCTGAGCGGGCTGCTCGACGCCATGCGGGGCCTGGCCGAGGGGCGGGTGGCCGGCAAGGTGCTCGTGCGGCCATGACCGGCCCGGCCTTCGCCAAGCCACCTCGGCTCAACCACGTCGCGCTCTCGCTCGCCCCCGCGGAGCTCGACGCGGATGGTCGCGCCGCCATCCTCGCGTTCTACGGCGACGTGTTCGGCTTCGAGGAGTACACGCAGCTCACCGAGGACCGCCGCCGGCTCGTGCTCCGTGCACACACCCACGAGCAGTTCGTGTTCCTCGTGGCCAGCGACGATCCCCCCATGACGGCCCAACGCATGGACCACTTCGGGCTGTCGGTCGCCACCCTCGCCGACTTCGAGGAGGTGGCCCACCGGGCGGCCGCCTGGAAGGAGTGCGAACCCGACGATGTCGACCTGATCGAGCCGACGTTCGAGGAGTACGTCGGCGCGCTGCGGCTCCACAGCTTCTACGTGCGCTACCGCCTCCCCCTGATGGTCGAGACCCAGCACTTCGAGTACCTCTAGGCCTGTGTGCAGTGTTTCGTCCGCTATGCGGACGTCTTCCTACGCAGACGTTGTCAGGGCTCGGAAGCGCTCGTAGCGAACCGCCGCCGCATCGACCCAGTCGGGCTGCGGCTCCACCGTGCGGGCGGTGAGAGCCCAACGGGACGCGTCGATCATCGACGCCTCGAGGCCGGCCACGCAGCGGGCGATGAAGGCGGCCCCCAGCGCCGCTCCCTCGGGGACCGCGGCCACGTCGACGCGCAGGCCGGTGCAGTCGGCCAGGGCGCGCATCCACGCCTTCACCTGCGTGCCTCCGCCGGTGGCGACGATGCGTCGGGGCTCGAGGCCCGCCTGGCGCGCCAGATCGAGGTGGTGCCGAACGACGAAGCCGGAGGCCTCGTAGGCCGCTCGGAGCAGGTGCTCCGGGCCGTGGTGCAGCGCCACGTCGTGGAGCGAGGCTCGCAGGTCGCGCCGGTGCAGCGGCGTGCGCTCGCCCCGCACGTAGGGCAGCCACACCGGGAGGTCGCCGGGGCCGACGCCAAGCACGCGAGCAGCCGCATCACCCAGCCCCCGCCGGGCCCAGTCCAGGAAGAGACCGCCCGCGTTGCTCGGGCCGCCGATCATCGACTTGCCCGCCGCCGTGTGCGGGATGGTCCACAGGCCGGGCGCCTCCGCCCAGTCGTCGAGCACCCCCCAGGTGATGAGGGTGGCGCCGCAGATGACCAGGACGTCGCCGGTGTGGTCGGCACCGGCGACCAGCTGCTCGGCCAGGGCGTCGATCGTGCCTCCCCCCACGAGGGCCCCGGCTGCCGGCCGGCCGGGGAGCACCCGGCCGGCCGGTTCGACGCCAGACACGATGTCGGGGAGGG
>DAIQBC010000163.1:0-6246 GCA_036781345.1 Acidimicrobiales bacterium
CAGGCGCACGGCCGCCGCCCGGCCATCGGCCCCGTTGTTCCCCTTGCCGGCCAGCACCACGACCCGGCGCCCGTAGGCGCCTCCGAGCAGATCGAGAGCGTGGTGGGCCACCGCTGCACCCGCGCGCTCGACGAGCACCGGCAGCGGCTCGGGGGACGCCGCGTCGAGGGCAGCCACCTCGGCGGGCGTGAGGACAGGGATCACAGCGCGACGGCGATGGCTTCGGCGACGCGATGGGTATGGGTCATCGTGAGCCGCCAGTCGCGGATCCCCAAGCGCTCGGCCAAGATCCGAGCCCCGCCGTGCAGCCGCACCGAGGGTGCCCCGCTGGGCGCCTTGACCACCTCGATCTCCCGCCACTTGCAGGCGCCCATCCCGACCCCCATGGCCTTCATCGCCGCCTCCTTGGCCGCGAAGCGGGCCGCGTAGCGCTCCGTGGGGTCCTTGCGTCGGTCGCAGTAGGCCTGCTCGGCGGGAGTGAACACCCGCGCCCGCAGGGTGGGTGTCCGTCCCAGGGCGGCGCGCATCCGGTCGATCTCGCAGAGGTCGACGCCGATGCCGATCATCCAGGGTGGCGCCAGCGGTCGGCCAGCCCGCGAATCGGCTCAACGAGCAGGTCGGCGGTGGGGACCTCGGCCAGGACATCTTCGCGGAAGGTGGGCTCGGTCTCGAGCACGGCGTCGCGCAGCGCCGACCACCGGTTGCGGTAGCCCTGCAGCGCCCCCCTCGCCGTGGACACGGGCAGGTGGTCGTGGAACCGAACGTGCAGAAGGGTGATCCCAACGGCCCGGTTGTCCTTGGTCTCCGGCACGATCACCACGGTGCGCCCGTCGTCGCGACCGCGGGTGACGAACACCTGCCGCTCCACCGCGACGGTGTGCTTGGTACCCCGGAGCAGGCCCGTGCGCTCGGTGCGGGAGGGGATGTCGCGGGCCAGGCCGCCGCGGTCGACGATCGACACCGGCACCTCACCGGACTCCGGATCGCCGTCGATCTCGTAGCGGATCCAGCCGGTGACCTCCGCCACGGCGGGATCGATGTCAGCGAGCGTGCGGAGCGTCTTGTAGCTGAGCCGATCGCGAGCCGCGCCGGCGGCGAGCACGGCCTGCACGAGGGCCGGCTGGAGCAACGTCTCGTCGCTGCGGGAGATCCCCACCGTCACCGTCTTGGCCTGATGCTTGATGGCGTCGACGGGCCGGGTGAGCTCATCGATGCCCTGCGTCAGGGAGGCGATGAGGTCGTCCACGACCACCGCCGGGGTGCCGATCCGCCCGAGCTCGGCCTGGTAGGTGTCGAGCGGGACGATGCCGAGGGCGTACCGGTAGGACGAGGCCAGCCGCACGGCCGTGCTGGCCTCGAGGTTGCCGTCGTAGGCACCGCTGCGGAGGCCGTCGAAGAAGCGGGAGGCCGAGGCCACCAGAGCTGGCTGCAGCGAACGGAGGAGCTGGTCACCATCGGCTTCGGCCCGCTCGCCGACGGCCGCCTCGATCGCGGCCCGCGCTTCCCGCAGGGGGCGAGCCTGCGCGTCGATGGCCAGAGCTGCTTCGTAGCCGAAAAGGTGCCCGGCCACCGCGGTGAGGACGAAGGCGAGCTGAGGGTGCGTGACCGGCACGGAGATCACGTGGAGCGCTGCCGCGAACCGAGCCTGGCCGTCGGTGGCGATCACGATCGGCGACGCTTTGTGGGCTCGGTAGATGGAGACCTCTTTGGCCACGTCGTCGGCGGTTGAGCCCTCGAGGCCGGCGGCGCACACCAAGATGAGGGGCTCGCACGACAGGTCGATGTGCTTCTTGTCCTCGGTGGCGTCGCAGGCGATGGACCGGTAGCAGAGCTCGGAGAGCTTGATGCGCAGCTCCTCAGCGGCGATGCGGTTTGTGCCGTTGCCGACGATGGCCCAGTACCGCTTCGCCGGGGCGAGCTGCTGGGCGGCCCCGGCGATGTCGGCCCGTCGCTGAACCGTGGCCTCCATCGCGGTGGGCAGCTCACGCAGCGCCGCCACGAGGGTGGGGTCGACGGCACCACCGACTTCCTCGGCAATCGCCCACGCGAGGAGGAACCCCGCCGCGATCTGCGCGTAGAAGGCCTTCGTGGAGGCCACGCTCATCTCCACATCGCGACCGTCGGAGGTGTAGAGCACCCCATCGGCCTTGTCGGCAAGGTCGGCCCCCCGTCGGTTGACGATGGCCACCACGGTGGCCCCGCGGTCGCGCACGAGGTCGACCGTCCGGTTCGTGTCGGTGGTCGTGCCCGACTGGCTGATGGCCACCACGAGGGTGTCCGTCATGTCCGGTCGCAATCCGAAGCCGGAGAGCTCGGTCGCCGGCAGGACGTCGACGCGGAGGCGACCGTCCGGTATGCAGGCGAGGAGCGCACTGGCCAGGCTCTGACCTGCGACGTGGGCGGTGCCCTGGCCGATCACCTGAACACGGCCGATGCCGCCGTGACGGAGCCCCTCCCGGACGGTCGCCGACAGCACATCCTCGCCCAAGACGACGCGCAACCCTCCGTCCCGCTCCACGAGCTTGCCCCGAAGGGTCTTTCGGAAGCTGGTGGGCGCCTCGGTGATCTCCTTGAGCAGGAAGTGCGGGTAGGCCCCGCGGTCGATGTCGCGCGTGGTGACCTCCGCCTCCTGGAGATCGGCTTCGGTGACCGGTAGCACGGTGCCGTCGTAGGCCTGGCGCGTGATGCCGGCGAGCGTCCCGGCCCGGTTGCCGTCGAGGACGACGATCTGCCCCCGGCTGGCGGTCGGGTTCTCGAGGTTGGCGGGGGTGTCGCCGTCGAGCCGCAGATAGCTGTGCGTCAGCTCGACAAGGCCGTACGGCTCCGAGGCCACCACGAAGCAGCCGTCGGCCAGCCCGACGTAGAGGCCCTGCCCGCTGCCTCGCAGCGCCAGCAGCAGGTGGTCGGGATGGCTGGCGGCGCTGGCGGCGATGGCGACCGAGCCCTCGAAGGTGGCCACCGTGTCGCGGAAGGCCGTCGCGAGGGTGGCTCCCTCTGCCAGCCGATGGGAGATGAGGGTGGGGATGACCTTCGCATCGGTGGTGATCTCGGCCGCCAGCCGCAGTCCGTCGGCCGCTTTGAGGTCTGCGAAGTTGTCGACGTCGCCGTTGAGGGCCGCCGTGACATAGGGCCCGCAGGCGTCGTCCAGTTCGAGGCTGTCGACCGGGTGCGCGTTGGGCTGCGAGATGATGCCGATGCTGGCCCAGCGGGTGTGGCCGAGCACGAGGGCCGATGCCGTGTCGGCCGACCAGGCCAGACGCAAGAGGTCATCGGCGAGGAGATCCGCCCGCATGGCAGCCGTGTTGTCCCCCAGCTCCCCGATCTCGGCCGCCGCCTTGTACACGAAGCTCAAGTGGCCCTCGGGGGTTCGCACCGCCTTGGACCGGAAGAGGTGGTCGTCACTCCGGGACGCGACGAGCCGCGCCACCGCAGGGTCGGCGAGATCGAGGCCGTGGTTGCGCACCAGCACGGTGAGCCCGGCCGAGTCGCGGCCCCGCACCTCGAGCCGGTCGAGGGCGGACAGGGCCTCCTGGATCGAGGTGGCGATCTCGATAGCCGACCAGGACGGGCGGTCGCCCACCAGCTCACGCACCTTGGTGGCGGTGGGGAGCCGATCGCGCACCACGGCCCAAAGCGCGTCCTTGAGCCGCAGCATCGACGCGTTGGTGTCTTCGAGGGTGTGGCCAACCGGAGCGCCGTCGGCATCGAGGCGGGCTTCGACGCCAGCCACCCAATCAACGGTCGCGGCGCCGACGGCAGCGGCGCGGGAGGTGAGCTCGCGGTCCCGGACGAGCAAGGCGACGCCGTCAGGCGTGCGCAGGAGCCGGTCGAGCTCCTCGAGGACACCCGCTGCAGCTCGGGCCGCCACGACGGCATCCGGGCCGGCAAGGGCTGCCTGGACGTCGTGGAGGCGCTCCAGGACGTCCGCCGAAGGCAACGCACGACGAGCGCCAGGCCCGCGAAGAAGAGCGATGATGCCGCACACCCGGCACAGCGTACCTGGGGGGATCAGCTCGTCCCCAGGCCCTCCACCGCCGCGACCAGTCGGTCGGCCGCGGCCTCCGCCGCCGCCAGCGTGGGCGCCTCGACCATCACCCTCACCACGGGCTCGGTGCCGCTGCCGCGGATGAGGACTCGACCGTGGTCGCCCAGCTCTTCCTCCACGGCGGCCACCTCAGTGGCCACTCCCGCACCGACGTCCGCGCCCTTGTCGGCCACCGCGACGCTGCGCAGCACCTGGGGGAGCCGGGTCATCGCGGAGCCGGCCAGGTCAGCGAGGGGCCGGCCTGACCGCCGCACCACGTCAAGGAGCTGGACGGCCGTCAGGAGGCCGTCGCCTGTGGTGGCCAGGTCAGCGAAGATCACATGGCCGCTCTGCTCGCCGCCCAGCGTCAAGTCGCCCTCGGCCAGTGCCGCCAGCACGTGCCGATCACCCACTGGCACCTCGAGCACCTTGATCCCGTGCTCCACCATGCCAAGGCGGAACCCGAGGTTGGTCATCACCGTCACCACGACGGTGTCCCGGGCCAGGCGCCCGCGGTCACGCCGGTCGATGGCGGTGACCGCGATGATCTGGTCCCCGTCGATGAGCTCGCCACTGGCATCGACGGCCAGCACACGATCGGCGTCACCGTCAAACGCCAACCCGACGTCGGCGCCGGCCCGCACGACGGTGCGGCGCAGCTCGTCAGGGTGGGTCGACCCGCACCCCTCGTTGATGTTGGTGCCGTCGGGCTGGGCGTGGAGCACCTCGACGGTTGCTCCGAGGGTGCGGAGCAAGGCCGGGGCGCACTGGGAGGCCGCGCCGTTGGCGCAGTCCACGACGACGCTCAGGCCATCAAGCCGACGGCCCTCGATCGACGCCAGCACGGCCTCGGTCCAGCGGTCGACCGCCGCGCCGCCGTCTGTAGCCGTACCCACGGCCGCCCCGGTGCGCTTGGTTGCCGGGGCCTCCTGCCGAAGGAGCAGCTGCAGCTCGGCCTCGAGGGCCGCTTCCACCTCATCGGACAGCTTCCGGCCTTCGGCGGTGAAGAGCTTGACCCCGTTGTCCTCGAAGGAGTTGTGCGACGCGGAGATCACGGCACCGATCATGCCGTCGGCGGCGGCGAGCCACGCCACCGCGGGAGTCGGAGCCACGCCGAGGCGTGTCACCTCCACGCCTTCGGCGGCCAGACCGGCCACCAGGGCCGCTTCGAGCAGGGGTCCCGACCGGCGGGTGTCTCTGCCGATCACGCATCGGTCACCACCGAGGACCCGGGCGGCTGCGCGGCCGAAGGCCACCACCAGCTCAGGTGTGAGCTCGAGGTTCGCCACCCCTCGCACACCATCGGTCCCGAACTTCAGCACTTCTCCACCATGAAAGAGCGGGCCCTCGACCCTCGCGCTGCAGCGGAGATCAGCGCTTGCTGTACTGCGGAGCCTTGCGGGCCTTCTTGAGGCCGTACTTCTTGGACTCCTTCTCACGCGCGTCGCGTGTGAGGAAGCCGAGCGCTTTGAGGGTGGCCCGCAGCTCAGGGTCCAGCACGATGAGGGCCCGGGCGATGCCGAGGCGCAGGGCGCCGGCCTGCCCCGTGGGGCCGCCGCCACCGATGGTGGCGTCGATGTCGTACGCCTCGGTGAGCTCGGTGGCGCGGAGCGGCTCGGTGAGGATCATCTGGTGCGTCTTCGACGGGAAGTAGTCGGCGAGGGGTCGCTTGTTCACGGTGATGGTGCCGTCACCTTCGCCCTCGCTGACCCGAACGCGGACACGGGCGATGGCCTGCTTGCGGCGACCGGTGGACTGCACGAGGGGCTGGGGCACTGCGATCTCCTAGGCGGTGCGCCGGGCGGCGGCGATGTCGAGGGCCTCGGGCAGCTGCGCCGAGTGGGGGTGGTTGGGGCCGGCGTACACCTTCAGCTTGGTGAGCATCTGGGCACCGAGGCGGTTCTTCGGGAGCATGCCCCGCACGGCTCGACGGACGGCGTCCTCGGGCTTGCGGGCCATGGCCTGGGCGAAGGTGCGCGACTTCAAGCCACCGGGGTACCCGGAGTGCCGGTACACCATCTTCTGGTCGGCCTTGTTCGAGGTGACGACGACCTTCTCGGCGTTGATCACGATGACGTGGTCGCCCAGGTCCATGTGGGGAGCGAAGGACGGCTTGTGCTTGCCGCGGAGGATGCGGGCGACCTCCGTGGAGAGGCGACCGAGGACCAGGTCCTCGGCGTCGACCACGTACCACTTGCGGGTGATCTCGCTGGCCTTGGGGC
>DAIQBC010000164.1:0-6242 GCA_036781345.1 Acidimicrobiales bacterium
CACAGCCGAGCGCCGTCGAGGTGGACGGGCAGCCCGACCGCGGCCACCGCCGCGAGCTGCTGGATCGGCCACACCCGACCGCCGGTCTCGCCGTGGGTGTCCTCCACGAACACGGCCACGGGTACCACCCACCCGGACCTCCCGTCGGCTACCGCGCGGGCAACCTCCGTCGGGTGGAGCGTGCCGTCGGCATCATCGAGGGCGACCACCAGGACCGGGGCGTTGCTACCGGCCGCGCCTGCCTCCCTCACCAGCAGGTGCTGGCGCCGCCCCGCCAACACCGCGCCGCCGGGCGGAGCCAGGATCCGTAGGGCGATCTGGTTGGCCATGGTGCCGGAGGGCACGAACAGCGCTGCCTCCTTGCCGAGCCGTTCGGCGAACACGGCCTCCAGTCGGGCGACCGTGGGGTCGTCGCCGAAGCCGTCGTCGCCGACTTCGGCCTCGGCCATGGCCCGGCGCATCTCGGGCGTGGGCCGGGTGACGGTGTCGCTGCGAAGGTCGACGCGGCCGTGGGGGTCGGGCACGCCCCGGAACCTAGTGTCACCCGGGTGACCACCGGGCCGGACCTCGACGAGCTGCGGTCGCTCGCGGAGCGCGTCGCCCAGGAGGCTGGCGCGCTCCTACGCGAAGGCCTCGACCAGGTGCGGTCCGAGGTGAGCACCAAGTCCACGGGCACCGACATGGTCACCGAGATGGATCGCGCCTCCGAAGCGCTCATCGTGGACCGCTTGCTCGGGCTCCGTCCTCACGACGGCATCCTCGGCGAGGAGGGGACCCAGCGCGCGGGCACCAGCGGGGTGCGCTGGGTCATCGACCCGCTCGACGGCACCACCAACTACCTCTATGGCCTCCCCGGCTTCAACGTGTCGATCGCGGCGGAGGTCGATGGTCGCGCCTCGGTAGGAGTGGTCCTCGACGTGGTGCGCAGCGAGCTGTTCAGCGCCGTGCTCGGCGGCGGCGCCGCTCGTGACGGCGAGCCCATCCGCTGTTCCGGGGTCGTCGACCTGGCCCTCGCGCTGCTGGGCACCGGCTTCTCCTACGAGCCCGAGCAACGGCGGCGACAAGCAGGTGTCCTGGTCGGCGTGCTCCCCCTGGTGCGTGACATCCGGCGGCAGGGTGCCGCCGCGCTCGATCTGTGCTGGGTGGCCTGCGGGCGCCTTGACGGCTACTACGAGCACGGCCTGGCCCCGTGGGACCTGGCGGCCGGAGCGCTCGTCGCCGCGGAAGCGGGGGCGGTGGTGACCGACCTGGAGGGCGGGCCCGCGGTGGCGGGAGCCGTCGTGGCCGCCGCGCCCGGGATCGCCCCAGCGCTCCGTGACCTGCTCCGCACGGCCGGCGCCACAGCCGGCTGAGGCCCGACCTGTAACCCGATCGCAACCCGACCGCCACCCGACCGCCGGTCGCACGAGGAAGGGTGATGGTGATGTCGTCCGTGCCTCCCGTCGCCGCAGGGCGAGTGCCCGTGATCGTGCGCACCGAAGGCACCGCGGTGGTGCTGGAGCTGTCCGACCTGCTGGACGCCTCGGCCGGGAACGCCCTTGTGGCGGCGGCCGAGGCGGCCCGCTCGACCGGACCGGACCGGATCCACATCGATCTGCGGGGGTTGCAGACCTGGACCCAGGAGGGCGTGGCGGCCCTGGTGCGCTGCCGAACCATCTGCAGTGACCTCCCGGAGGGTCTCCACTACCGCACGGGCCGCGGCCCGGGCCGGGCGGCGCTCCTCGCGGCCTACACCTGACCGCCGGGCCCCTCACGTAGGGTTGCGGCCGTGAGCGAACCCAGCACGCCGCGCGCCGGCCGATGACCACCCGCATCCTGGCCGTCGAGGACGACGAGCGCATCCGCACCGCCGTGAAGCTGGCCCTCGAGGACGAGGGGTGGGCGGTCACCGAGGCGGCCACCGGCGAGGACGCCCTCCTGCACTTCCAGCGTGAACCGGCCGATGTCGTGCTGATCGACATCATGCTGCCGGGCATCGACGGGTTCGAGGTGTGCCGCGCGATCCGCCGCACCTCCGACGTGCCGATCGTCATGGTCACCGCTCGGGCCGACACCCACGACGTGGTGGCCGGCCTCGAGGCGGGCGCCGACGACTACCTCACCAAGCCGTTCGCCCCCAAGGAGCTGTCGGCTCGCATCCGCGCCCTGCTCCGGAGGGCCCGCACCTCCGAGGTGAGCTCTCCCCATCTGCGCTTCGGGGATCTGGAGATCGTGCCGGAGGAGGGCGTCGTGCGCCGCAACGGCCGGGACGTGCACCTCACCAAGACCGAGTTCCGCGTCCTCGTGGAGCTGGCCCAGAGCCCGGGCCGGGTGTTCAGCCGGGAGGTGCTGCTCGAGCGGATCTGGGGCTATGGCTACTTCGGGGACGGGCGGCTCGTGGATGTGCACGTGCGCCGGCTGCGCACCAAGGTAGAAGCCGACCCTGCCAACCCCCGCCACATCGTGACGGTCCGTGGTCTGGGCTACAAGCTCCAGGTCTGACCGGCCGTCGTGCGCCGGCTCCCCCACACACCACGGCTCGGGCTACGGGCGCGCATCACCCTGGCCTTCGCCGTCGGTGCGCTGGTCCTGTCCGCCCTGCTGTCCGCCACGACCTGGGCCTTGACAAGGGAGAACCTCGTCAACCAGCGGGAGGACGCAGCCACGGTCATCGTCTACCAGAACGCCGGGATCGTGCAGCAGCGCGTGCGCGACATCGTCGATGCCCAGGCGCTGCTGAGCTCGCTCTCCACCCCGCTCGGTGCCCGCCCGATCCTCTACAACGGCAAGGAGTACGTCTCGCTCAGCCCCGCGTTCGGGCAGGACGCCCTCCCGCAGTCGCTGCGTGACACCGTCGTGGCGGGCCAGCCGGCCCGGATGCGCTACGTGCTCCGCGGCAAGATGCAGCTGGCGGTGGGCATACCGATCCCGTCCGAGGGCGTCGCGTACTTCGAGATCGTCTCGCTGGGCGACCTCGAGGACACGCTCGGGGCGCTGGGCATCTCGCTGCTGGGCGCCTCCCTCGTCACCACGCTGGCCGGCGCAGGGCTTGGCTGGTGGGCCAGCCGCCGAGCGCTCCGCCCCCTCACCGGTGTGTCGAACGCCGCCATGGCACTGGCGGCCGGCCACCTCGACACCCGCCTGGAAGCCAGCGATGACCCCGATCTCCGCCCGATCGCCGCCTCGTTCAACGACATGGCCCAGGCGCTGCAGGACCGCATCGAGCGCGACGCACGGTTCGCGTCGGACGTGAGCCACGAGCTCCGTTCTCCACTCATGACCCTGGCGGCGTCCGTCGAGGTGATGGACAACCAGCGCGACGACCTCCCCGAGCGGTCCCAGGCGGCCCTCGACCTGATGGTCGCCGACATCGAGCGGTTCCAGCAGCTGGTGGAGGACCTGCTCGAGATCTCCCGATTCGACGCCGGAGTGGTGCGCCTCGAACCGGAGGAGGTGCACTTGGCCGAGCTGGTCATGCAGGCCGTGAGCCACTCGACCGATGCCGACGTCCCCGTGGAGCTCGACGCCGAGCTGGCCGGCATCGTGGTGCAGGCTGACAAGCGACGCATCGTGCGCGTGATCGCCAACTTGATCGACAACGCCGCCAAGTACGGCGGGGGCGCCACCAGCGTGTCCCTGCGCCAGGTCGACGACGGCGTCCAGATCGCCGTCGAGGACCGCGGTGCAGGCGTTCCCAAGGAGGACCGGGCTCTGATCTTCGACCGCTTCACCCGGGGCAGCGCCGCCGGGCGGCGCGGGAGCAGCAGCGAGGGAGTGGGGCTGGGCCTGGCGCTGGTGAGGGAGCACGTCAACCTGCACGGGGGCACGGTCTGGGTGGAGGATCGTCGCGACGGCGAACCGGGCGCCCGGTTCGTGGTCCAGCTGCCCGTGGCGGAGCACGAGTGATCCGGCATCCGTGGCGCACCGTCTGGCTGCCGACGTGGTTCGCCCTGCTCACCCTCCTCGGCGGCTGCGGCCTCTCCGCCAACAGCGGCCCCCAGGCCATCGCCCCGGAGAACCTGCCGCCCGACCTCCTCAACCCGAACCCCGGTTCGAGCACCACGCTGCCCGAGTCCTCCGGCACCACGGCAGTGAGCATCTACTTCATCGAGCGCATGGGCGACAGCGACCACCTGGCCGGTGTGCAGCGCGAGGTGGCCAACGCCCGGCTCCCGGGCGACCGCCTGACCGCACTGCTCTCGCAACCCACTCAGGCCGAGGCGGACGGAGGGCTTACCACGTCGATCCCCGCCGACACCGTGCTGCTCGACGTCGCCCTCGACGAGGCCGTGGGCGAGCTCGTCATCAACATCTCGGGCGAGCTCTTCTCCATCCAGGGCCCCGAGCTGGCCAAGGCATTCGGCCAGATCGTGTGGACCGTGACGGAGCTCGACAGCGTCCGTCAGGTGCGCTTCCTCGTGGATGGCGTCGCGATCCGTGCGCTCGACGCCGCCGGAGTGGAGCAGGACGGTGCGGTCACGCGCGCTGACTACGCCGCGCTGGCTCCCGGCTAGTCGAACAGCACGCGCGCCACGCTGTACATCTCGGCATCGACGATCTTGAGGGTGCCAACGGCCTCAGCCAACGGCACCCGCACGATCGAGCCGCCCTGCAGGGCCACCATGGTGTCCCACGCCGACTCGTGGACGGCATCGATGGCCGCCACGCCGAAGCGAGACGCGAGCACACGATCGAAGGCCGTCGGCGTGCCACCCCGCTGCACGTGCCCGAGGATCGTCACCCGGGTCTCGAACCCGGTACGAGCCTCGATCTGCTCTGCCAGCGTGGTGCCGATCCCTCCCAGGCGCACGTGGCCGAAGGCGTCCAGCTGGGATGACTGCAGCTCCATGGTGCCCTCCTCGGGAATCGCACCTTCGGAGACGACGACGATCGATGCCAGCCGCCGCCCCCCGGCGTGCCGCTTGCGGATGGCTTCGCACACGGCCTCCACGTCGAAGGGCCGCTCCGGGATCAAGGTGATCGTGGCCCCACCGGCGATGCCCGCCCAGACCGCGATGTGACCAGCATGCCGGCCCATCACCTCCACCACCATCACGCGGTCGTGGCTCTCTGCGGTGGTGTGGAGACGGTCGATGGCATCGACGCAGATCTGCACCGCGGTGTCGAAGCCGAAGGTGAGCTCGGTGCCGGACAGGTCGTTGTCGATCGTCTTGGGCACCCCCACCACCTTGACGCCCTCCCCGGCCAGTCGGTGGGCCACCCCGAGGGTGTCTTCGCCCCCGATGGCCACCAGCGCGTCGATGTCGTTGCTCGCGAGGGTGGCCCGCACCTGGTCGGGCCCGCCATCGACCGTGTAGGGGTTCGTGCGCGACGAACCGATGATCGTGCCGCCCCTCGGCAGGGTGCCGCGCAGCTGTTCGACGCCCAACGGGACCAAGCGGCCTTCGAGCAGGCCCCGCCAGCCGTCCTGGAAGCCGACGATCTCATCGCCGTAGACCCGTTCGCCCTTGCGAGCCACGGCGCGCATCGTCGCATTGAGCCCGGGGCAGTCGCCTCCGCCGGTGAGCATGGCCACTCGCATGTCCGGTCCTCCTCGTGTCGACTTCTGAACCTATAGGTTCTCCGCCCGATGTCCGTCGTACTCGCCATCGACGCCGGCACGACCGGTGTGCGCTCCTTCGCCGTGCGCGAGGACGGCACCGCGGCGGGGTTTGCCTACCGCGAGTTCGCCCAGCACTTCCCTCGACCGGGATGGGTGGAGCACGATGCGCTCGAGATCTGGTCGGCGGTGCGGGGCACCCTCGCCGAGCTGGTCGACCACCTCACCGAGCCGATCGCCGCCATCGGCATCACCGATCAGCGCGAGACGATCGTTGCCTGGGACCGCCACACCGGTCGGCCTCTCCACCGTGCCATCGTCTGGCAGGACCGGCGCACCTCCGCTCGCTGTGACGCCCTGCGCGCGGAGGGCCTCGAACCGCTTGTGCGGGCCACCACCGGGCTCGTGCTCGACCCGTACTTCTCGGCCACCAAGGCAGAGTGGCTGCTCACGGAAGGAGGCGTGGCCGTATCCGGCGACCTTGCGCTGGGCACCGTCGACTCGTGGGTGCTGTGGAACCTCACCGGTGGGCCGGCCGGTGGGGTGCACGCCACCGAACCCTCGAACGCCAGCCGCACCATGCTGTTCGACATCCGCACGTTGACCTGGTCCGACGAGCTCCTCGAACGCTTCGGGGTGCCTGGTTCCGCGCTCCCAGAGGTGCAGCCCGCGAGCGGGCGCGTCGGCGTGACCGCCAGAGGGG